>NZ_JBEXUS010000097.1:0-30489 GCF_040614455.1 Nocardia sp. NPDC005978 | reverse complement strand
TAGTAGCCGGGGGGCGCAAAGGGGCCGGGCGCCACCCCCCCCGGCCGCACGGCACCGCGCGGGGTACTGACCCGGCGGCGGGTACTGCTGGGCGGGGCAGCGCTCGCGCTGGGGGCGGGCGGGACGGCCGCGGGATACGCCGTATTCGGCTCGCGGGGAGGGGATTCCGCGTCGGACGGGTCGAATCCGGTCGCGGCGGGCGGGGCGGAGACCCTCGCGGTGCCGTCGCAGGTGCTGGCGCTGGCGTTCACGCCGGACGGGTCGGTGCTGGCCACCGGGTGCAAGAACAACTCCACGCTGCTGTGGAACGTCGCGACCCGGCAGGTGGACGGCAATCCGCTGCTGGGGCACAGCAATTCGATTCGCGGCGTGGCCTTCAGCCCCGACGGTTCACAGCTGCTCACCGGCAGCGAGGACGGTTCGGCGCGGCTGTGGAACGCAGGCACCCGCCAACCCATCGGCAATGCGCTGACCGGACATACGAGCGCGCTGCGCGGGGTGGCGTTCCATCCCGGCGGCGCCCTCATGGCGACCGGCAGCGATGACGGGACCGCCCAGGTGTGGACGGTCAACACCCGGCAACCGGCGGGCGCGCCCCTGACCGGTCACACCGGATCCGTTCGCGCCCTGGCCTTTCACCCCGCCGGTCGGCTGCTCGCGACCGGCAGCGCCGACGGCACGGCCCGCCTGTGGCTCGTGGGCACCGGCACCCTCTCCCGCGAGCCCCTCACCGGCCACAACGGCTCGATCCGCACCCTGGCCTGCACCCCCGACGGCGCCCTGCTCGCCACGGCGGGCGACGACGCGGTGATCCGCCTGTGGGACATCGTCTCCCACGAGCTCTCCGGCGATCCCCTGGCCGGCCACGCCGAACCGGTTCTGGCCATAGCCTTCACCGCCGACGGCGCCCTGCTGGCCAGCGGCAGCCGAGACGGCACCGTCCGCCTCTGGGACACGAAAACCCGTCAGCCCCTGGGCAATCCCCTGACCGGCCACACCGCCTCGGTCCACACCCTGGCATTCACCCCGGACGGCACGGTCCTGGCCACCGGCAGCGCCGACGGCAAGGTCTTCCTCTGGAAGGTCGCCGACCACCGCTGACGATCGCGCATGCGTCGCCGTCGCGGGCGGTCACTCACCACCGAGTGCCACGAGCGAGAAGCTCCGATCAAGGTCTACTGCCTCAGGGCCCGAACAACACCTACTTCACCCCACCGCGGGCAGGCCGGCCATGAGCGGCTCGCCCGCACCGGGGCGAGGCCGGACGGCTGTATCGCGGCGACTCACCGCTTCTCGCGCAGCGCCTTCTTCGCGGCGGCCTGTGCTGCGTTGACCTGCCCGGCGTACTTCCCCTTGGTCTGCTTGTCGACCACGTCGCCCACCTTGTCGACGAGCGGCTCCAGCTTGTCCGCGTGCTGTCCGGCGAGCTTGGCCGCCTTGGTCGCGGCCCCCTTCAGATTGTCGAACAACGCCACAGTCACACTCCCGCCTCGAAACCGATTCCGCCCCAGGTTATCCGGCAAAACCGGCCACGAACCGACAAGTGGCGACCGCCACCCGCCGCCGGCTGGGCGGCCGAGCGAAGGGCGAAGGGGTGACCGCGTCGGCGGCGGGTGGTCACCGCCCGCGTCGACACGGGCAGTGAGTCCAGGGTCGTCGCGCCGCACACGGGTTCTTCGGCGAATCTGCCTGCGGCCCTTCGGTATCGGCGAGGATCGCGCGGCGCACGCCCGGACCGTCAGCACACCGAAACGGCGACGGCGCCGGGGTCTTCCGAGACCCCGGTGCCGTTCGCACCGATCCGTGCCGTACTACTCCCCGGCCGCCGCGGCCGCTTCCGCACGGCGGCGGACGCGGCGGGCGGCCGCGACCATGTTGCGCAGGGACGGGTCGAGCTGCCAGTGGTGGCGGGTCTTCAGGCCGCCGTCCGGGTTGGCCCAGAGGCGTTGCGGGGTAACGGCTTCCGCCGCCGCGGTGAGGGCCTCGTCCAGCTCGTCGATGTCGGGGATCCGGGCCGAGCGGCTCTCGTAGACGCCGGGGCCGACGCCGTGCGTGAGGCCGTGGCCCTCGGCGCAGTCCTCCTTGAGGGAGTTCAGCACCCATTCGATGGAGCGGGTGGCCACGATCGCGGTCACATCGGCATCGAGCTCGTCGATGGCCTGCACCACGTCCTCGCGGCTGGAATAGCCGATGTGCGTGTGGATCTGGGTCTCCGCCTTGACCCCGGAGGTGGCAAGCCGGAACGCGGCCACCGCCCAGCGCAGGTATTCCGCGCGCCCGCGGGCCCGCAGCGGCAGCAGTTCGCGGATGGAGGGCTCGTCCACCTGGATGATGGAGATGCCCGCGCGCTCGAGATCCACGACCTCGTCCCGGATGGCCAGCGCCACCTGGTCCGCGGTGTCGAACAGCGGCTGGTCCTGGCGCACGAACGAACGCGCCAGCATGGTGACCGGCCCGGTGACCATGCCCTTGACCGGCTTGTCGGTCAGCGACTGCGCGTAGGTCGACCACTCCACCGACATGGGCGCGGGCCGCGACACGTCCCCGTACACGATCGGCGGTCGCACGCACCGCGATCCGTACACCTGCACCCAGCCGAAGTGGGTGGTGGCGAAGCCGTCGAGCAGCTCCGCGAAGTACTGGATCATGTCGTTGCGCTCGTGCTCACCGTGCACGAACACGTCGAGCCCGATGTCCTCCTGCAACCGGATGGTGCCCTCGATCTCGGCCTCGATCCGCTTGCGGTACTCGTCGTAGGACAGCCGCCCCTGACCGAGTTCGTAGCGCGCCTGCCGGCCCGCGTTGGTCTGCGGGAACGAGCCCAGCGTGGTGGCCGGCACCAGGGGCAGGTTCAGCTTGGCCTGCTGGGCAGCGCGCCGCACCTCGTACGGCTCGCGCTCGCGCATCTGCGGGGTGACGTTGTAGACCCGCTGCCGCACCGCGTGCTTCTGCTTGAAGTGCACCGAGGTCGGCCGCTTGCGCCATTTCTCCGAAGGCCCTTCGGTAAGCGCCTTCGCCAGCGAAACCACTTCCAGCACCTTCTGTTTCGCGAAGGCGAGGCGATCGGCGACATGCTCCTCGAGCTCGTATTCCACGAGCAGGTCGTAGGGCACGTGCAGCAGGGTGGCGCCGGTGGAGACCACCATGTCCGGGCACACCTTGGCGAGCTCGTTCAGGTATTCCAGGGTCACGCGCCGGTCCGCGCGCCACACGTTGGTGCCGCTGATGACGCCCGCGTACAGCCGCTTGCGCCCGATGCCCGGGATCTTGGCCAGGTCCTCGGGTCGGATGCGGTAGTTGGCCAGGTCGAGCCCGACGGCCTCGACCTTGGTGCGCGCCAGCGCTTCCAGGGCCTCGCCGAAATCGCCGTACTGCCCGGTGACCAATAGTCGCGGCCGCAGCGGCGCCTTGGACAGCCGGTTGTACGCCTTCTCGAACACCTCGATGGTGGACGGCGACCGGTCGCTGGTGAAGCACGGCTCGTCCAGCTGCACGCAGGTCGCGCCGCGCTTGGCGAGCAGCTCGAAGAGCTCCTCGTACACCGGCAGCAGCTTGTCCAGCAGCACCAGCTTGTCGAACTCGGTCTCGCCGGGCACGTGCCCGGTCTTGGACAGCAGCAGCAGCGACAGCGGGCCGAGCACCACCGGCCGCAGCTCGATGCCGGCGGCCTTGGCGCGATCGAATTCGTCGAGCAGCGCCTCGGGGTGCAGCGAGAATTCGGTATCGGTGTCGAGTTCGGGCTGGCGGTAGTGATACGGCGTGTTGAACAGCCGCACCAGTTCCAGCGGCGGCACGTCGGGGTTGCCGCGCGCCATCAGGAAGTAGAAGTCGAGCGGGTGCAGCCCCTCGCGGTAGGGCTCGAAGCGTTTGGGCACCGCGCCGAACAGCAGGGCGTTGTCGAGGATGTGGTCGTAGAAGGAGAAGGTGTTGCCGGGCACCTGGGTGAGTCCGGTCGCGGCCAGTTCGAGGTACTGGCTCTCCTGGATCTCACGTCCTACGGCGAGCAGCTCATCGCGTTCCGACGTTCCGTGCCAATAGGATTCGAGGGCACGCTTGAGTTCGCGATGCGGTCCGATACGGGGATAGCCCAGGATGCTCGATCCGAAGCCGTCGGTGACGTTGGCCATGAGCGCGCCACTCCTCCTTTAAGTCACCTGCGCGGCGCCCACCAGGAGGGGTGGACGCCGCACAGTTGCGCCCTGATGTCGGATCGACTCGCGTCGACCCGGATGGGCCGGCCGGTGTTACCGGCCCGTATTTGCAGCCTATGCCCCTGATGGGTTCGGAAGACCCGTACCCGCGTGCCATTCAGGAGCTGTCGTTCTGATAGAACGCGAGAACCGCTCCCGCAAGTTCCGGGCAACCGCCCGGACACGGCGAAGAGGGGGTGTCGCTCCCGATCGCCGGTCCGCGTGCACGACGCGGGCCGGCGCTCGGCCGGGCGGCTACTTCTTGGCCGCGGCGGGCGCGTTGTACTGGTAGAAGCCGGTACCGGCCTTCTTGCCGAGCAGACCCGCCTCGACCATGCGCATGAGCAGCGGCGGGGCGGAGTACAGCGGCTCCTTGAACTCGGCGTACATCGAGTCGGCGATGGACTTCACGGTGTCGAGCCCGACCAGGTCGGTCAGGGCGAGCGGGCCCATCGGGTGGGCGCAGCCCAGCACCATGGCCTTGTCGACGTCTTCCTTGGTGGCGAAACCGGATTCGACCATGCGGATCGCGGACAGCAGGTACGGCACCAGCAGCGCGTTGACCACGAAGCCGGAGCGGTCGGCCGAGCGCACGACCTGCTTGCCGAGCACGTCGGAGGCGAACTGCTCGGCGCGCGCGGTGACGGCCTCGGCGGTCTTGAGCGTGGTGATCAGCTCGACCAGCGGCAGCACCGGCACCGGGTTGAAGAAGTGCATGCCCACGACCCGCTCGGGGTTGTTGGTGGCCACGGCGATCTTCATGATCGGGATGGAGGAGGTGTTGGAGGCGAGCACGGCGTTGGGGTCGGTGACGACCTTGTCGAGCTCGGCGAAGATGGCGGTCTTCACGTCCTCGTTCTCGAGCACGGCTTCCACGACCAGCTGGCGGTCGGCGAAGTCGGCGAGGTCGGAGGTGAAGCGCAGCCGCCAGGCGGTCTGCTCACGCTCCCGCTCGGTGATCTTGCCGCTGGACACGGCCCGATCGAGCGACCGCAGGATGCGGGCGCGGCCGGCGGCGGCGAGTTCACGGGTCTGCTCGTAGACGAGGACGTCGACGTGCGCCCGGGCACACACCTCCGCGATACCCGCGCCCATCTGACCGGCACCGATGATGCCGACTCGCTGAATCTTCTCGCTCACGTCGCGCTCCGTTCCGCCTCCCCGCAACTCTTGCGGGCGGGCTATGTGCCGTTGCCGGTCGGACACCCGTACATTCGCCGGGCTCTCCATCAGGCTGGGTGAAGGCGTCGGAATGATCCTGACCCTGCGCCTTCTTAAGGTCTTTCGTTTAGGACAAAACCCTCCCCGCCGGGGCTGTCGACGGGAAGGGTCTGAGCCTCGGGGCGGCGTCTCCGCCGCCCCGAGGATTGTCTTTCGAAATCAGTTGTCACTCAACGCGACAACCAAGTTCGTAAGCGCTAGTTCCAAACTCAGTGGAACTGGCCTTCTTCGGTGGAGCCCTTCAGCGCAGCGGTGCTGGTGTTGGGGTCAACGGTGGTGGCGATGGTGTCGAAGTAGCCGGCGCCGACCTCACGCTGGTGCTTGACGGCGGTGAAGCCACGCTCGGCGGCGGCCTTGAACTCGCGCTCCTGCAGGTCGACGAACGCGGTCATGCCCTCGCGGGCGTAGCCGTGCGCCAGGTCGAACATGCCGTAGTTCAGCGAGTGGAAGCCGGCCAGGGTGATGAACTGGAACTTGAAGCCCATCGCGCCGAGCTCACGCTGGAACTTCGCGATGGTCGCGTCGTCCAGGTGCGCCTTCCAGTTGAACGAAGGCGAGCAGTTGTAGGCCAGCAGCTGGTCCGGGAACTCGCTGCGGACGGCCTCGGCGAACTTGCGCGCGACCTCGAGGTCCGGCACGCCGGTCTCCATCCAGATGAGGTCGGAGTACGGGGCGTAGGCCTTGGCACGCGCGATGCAGGGCTCGATGCCGTTCTTCACGCCGAAGAAGCCCTCGGCGGTACGGGTGCCATCGAGGAACTCGCGGTCGCGCTCGTCCACATCGGAGGTGATGAGGGTGGCGGCTTCGGCATCGGTACGGGCGATGATGACCGAGGGGACACCGGCGACGTCGGCCGCGAGGCGAGCCGAGGTCAGGGTGCGGATGTGCTGCTGGGTGGGGATCAGCACCTTGCCACCGAGGTGGCCGCACTTCTTCTCGGAGGCCAGCTGGTCCTCCCAGTGCACGCCCGCGGCGCCGGCCGCGATCATGGCCTTCTGCAGCTCGTAGGCGTTCAGCGCGCCACCGAAGCCGGCCTCGGCGTCGGCGACGATCGGGGCCAGCCAGTTGGAGACCGAGGTGTCACCCTCGACCTTGGCGATCTCGTCGGCACGCAGCAGCGCGTTGTTGATGCGACGCACGACGGACGGCACCGAGTTGGCCGGGTACAGCGACTGGTCCGGGTAGGTGTGGCCGGACAGGTTCGCGTCACCGGCGACCTGCCAGCCGGACAGGTAGATGGCCTTGAGGCCGGCGCGGACCTGCTGCACCGCCTGGTTGCCGGTGAGGGCGCCCAGGGAGTTGATGTAGTCCTCGTTGTTGACCAGATCCCAGAGGATCTCGGCACCACGGCGGGCGAGGGTGTGCTCCTCGACAACGGTGCCCTGCAGCTTCACAACCTGCTCGGCGGTGTAGCTACGGGTGATGCCCTTCCAACGGGGATTGGTGTCCCAGTCGTTCTGGATCTCCGCAGCGGTCTTCGGGGTGCCGACAGTCGACATCTCTGACTCCACTTCTTCGTTCGGTCTCGGTTGCCCCGCCGGTCGAACCCTCTCGCGATGATTCGGACACTGCTGGAGCGGCAATTTGCAGGCTTGCTATGCCCGCGAGGTGTACTTCCACACGATGGCACAGGAAAAAATGTGCGTCTACCTGTTGCAAGTGTGAATCCAGGCTAGCTTTCATCACGACTTTGCTAAGCCTGCGAAATTTGCTTGTTAATTGCAGCCGTGGAATCTACTTGCGAGTAGGCCTGACGTGCAGTTTTGCATAACGCCCGTACTGTTTGGGTGACGACGGCCACCGGCACGCGACGCGCCGGGTTCCGGCGAGCTGTGAGCACCTTCACAACCGATTGTGATCTTGATGGGTGTGGGGCGGACCACCCGGGGTGCCGAAAAGGACCTAAACTGGTCGCGCGCTCAGCAAGGTGCGGCACGTCGGAACACTAGGAGAGCCCGTGCGGAAACGCTGGATGTCCACTGCGGCCGTGGCCGTCACTTCGATCGCGGCCCTGGTAGGGGGCCCGCACGCGGCCGCCGAGCCCGGCGCCGAGACCGGGGTGATCAGCTCGATCGAGCCGCTTCGGGCCGCCGCGACCCCGCCCGGTTCGGTGAATTCGGAACGCTTCCTCTACAGCAGCACCACCGCGGGTGACGCGCCTACAACAGCCAGCGGCGCCGTCTATTTCCCGCCGGGCGACGCTCCCGAGGGCGGCTGGCCGGTCATCGCCTGGGCGCACGGCACGCTCGGCCTGGGCGACGACTGCGCGTTCTCGATCGCGGGGCCGGGTGCGCGCGAACGCGACTGGGCCTACCTGGGCACCTGGCTGAAGCAGGGCTACGCGATCGTGGCCGCCGACTACGCCGGGCTCGGCACGCCGGGCGATCACCCGTACCTGAACGGCAGGGTGGAGGCGCACAACGTGGTCGACGCGGTGAAGGCCGCGACCCGCCACTACTCCTCGCTGTCGCGCAAATGGGTGGTGGTCGGCCAGTCCCAGGGCGGCGGGGCGGCCATCACCACCGCGCGGTACGCGACCGAATTCGGCGGCCCGGAACTGGATTACCGGGGCGCGGTGGGCACCGGCGTGCCCGCTTTCATCGAGGACGTCCTGCTACCCATCGGCCCGGGCGTGCCGCCGATCAAGCTGGGCGCGCACACCACGGCCTACGTGCTCTACATCCTCAACGGGCTGCGCACCACCTACCCGGAATTGGATATCGACTCCTACCTGAACGATTCGGGCCGCTACTGGCTCGAGCGTTCCAGCCAGTCCTGCCTGACCCCGATCGGCGAGGAACTGACCGCGAACAATGTCGTCATCGGCGATCTGTTCGCCCGCCCGCTGGCGCAGATCCCGGATCTGCTGACCCTGCTCAGTAACTACATGGGCATTCCCAATACCGGCTTCGACCGGCCGTTCTTCATCGGCCAGGGCCTGCTCGACACCGACATCATCATGCCCGCGACCCTGGCGTACACCACGCGGTTGCAGGCGACCGGGGAGCCGGTCACGGTGCGCACCTATCCGACCGATCACGACGGTACGGTCAACGCCTCGCTGGTGGATTCGGTGCCGTTCGTGCGCGGGCTCTTCGCCTGAGCCACCCGCGGCTCGTCCCGCCCGCTGTGCGACGCCGCCTCGGTTCTCCCCTCGGACCGCACGACCGTGGCCCTTCGCGTGGATCCACACGGCCGCAGCTCCCCGGGCTGATCGCACGGCTGCGGCTCGACAGGCCGATCACACAACCGCGGATCACACAGCCTCAGAGCACCGGGTGCGACGGGGTTTCGGTGACCGCACGGACCCGGCCGGCGAGTTCCCAGACCCGATCGGCGGTCATCGGAAGTCTGTGCGGGCGTTCGCCGATGGCGTCGCGCACGGCATTGGCGAGCGCGGGCGCGACCGGGTTGTAGGGCGATTCGCTCATCGGCTTCGCTCCGAGCGGGCCCAGCGGATCACTGGTCTCGGCGAAGTACACCTCGGTGTACGGCACATCCCCGAATTGCGGAATGTGGTAGTGCCGCAGGGTTTCGGTGGTGACGACGCCCTGCACGGTGCGCACCTGTTCGTACAGCGCGGTGCCGATGGCCTGCGCCACACCGCCTTCCACCTGTCCCCGACACTGCACCGGGTTGAGCACCGTGCCCGCGTCGGCGGCCTGCACCGATTGCAGGATGCGCACCTGCCCGGTGCCGGGGTGCACCGCGACGCGAAAAGCGTGCACGTTGAACGAGACCGAGCGCGGGGTGCCGCCGTGTACGGCCTCGCCTTCCAAAGGGCCGCCGGCCAGCAGTTCGGCGGCGGGCAGGAATAGGCCCCGCACCTGGACGCCGCCCGGTTCCAGCACATGTGATTCGGCGGGCAGCCCGGTGAGCGCGGCGGCCCGGGCGAGGATGCGCTCGCGCAGCAGTTCGCAGGCGGCGTGGGTGGCCCGGCCCGCCACGGTGATTCCGGTCGAGCCGAACGCGCCGGTGTCGTGCCCGGCCGCATCGGTGTCGGACTGCCGGATCCGGATGCGCGCGGGTGCGACGCCGAGCACGGTGGCGGCGAGCTGGGCGTGCACGGTGGTGGTGCCGTTGCCGAATTCGGCGGTGCCGACCCGCAATTCGTAGCCGCCGTCGGGCAGCAGGGCGACGTGTGCGGTGGAGTGGTGCCCGCGCGGCGGCACGGTGGCGATCATGGCGGGGGCCATGCCCTCGCCGACGAGCCAGTCCGGGCCGGGCGCGGGCACCCCGTTGCCGCGGCGCAGCGCCCGCTGGGCGAGGTCCAGGCACTGGTCGAGGCCGTAGCTGACGATCTCCAGGTCGGGTTCGGGCTCGCAGTGCCCGCCGATGAGCGGATCGCCGAGCCGCACCACGTTGCGGCGGCGGAATTCGAAGGGGTCCAAGCTGATTCGGCGTGCGAGTTCGTCCAGCGCGCATTCCACGCCGAACATGACCTGGCCGAGGCCGTAGCCGCGGAACGCGCCCGAGGGCACGTTGTTGGTGTAGACCGCACGCCCGTCGACCCGCTTGTTCGCGCAGGCGTACAGCGCGACCGATTCGCTCAAGCCGTGGAAAAGCACGCCGGCACTGTGGTTTCCGTAGGCTCCGGCGTCGGCGATCACGTCGACGGCAAGCGCGGTGAGCAGCCCGTCCGCGTCCGCGCCGGCGGTGACCTCCACCCGCATGGGGTGTCGGCAGGTGGTGTGGAACTCGTCGGTGCGGGTGAGTTCGTACTGCACGGGCTGCCCGGTACGCAGCACGGCCAGGGCCACCAGGTCCTCGGTGAACATTTCCTGCTTCGCGCCGAATCCGCCGCCGACCCGCGCGGCGAACACCCGGACCGCGTCTCGCCCCAGTCCGAAGATCCGGCACAGCTCATCGCGCACCAGGAAGGGCACCTGGGTGCTGGTGCGCAGCACCAGCCTGCCGTCCGCGTCGAGCCAGCCGATACTGGCGTGCGTCTCCAGATGCACGTGCTGCACCCGCTGGGTCTCCCAGACCCCCTGCACCACTTCGGCGGCCGCGCTCAGCGCGGCCGTGACGTCACCCGCCCTCCCGTGCACCTCGGCGACGATATTGCGACCCACATCCGCGATCCGCGTTTCGGGTCCCTTGCCCGCGTGCAGCACCGGCGCACCCTCCGCCAATGCCGCCGGGGCCTCGAAAACCGCGGGCAGCACTTCGTATTCCACCGTCAGTGCCCTGCATCCGGCCCGCGCGGCACGCAGGGAGTCGGCCACCACCGCCGCCACCCGCTGCCCCGCGAACCGCACCGTGCGGTCGAGCATGACGGTGTCATCCGGGTCGTCCTCCCGAATCTGGTGCCGCGCCGTGGAATACGCGACCGCGGGCACGTCGGCGTACGTCAGCACGGCCCGCACCCCCGGCACCGCTTCGGCCGCCGCGGTGCCGATCCGCACGATCCGCGCGTGCGCGTGCGGGCTCCGCAAAACCTCGAGATGCAGCACCTCCCCCGCCGGCACCCGTCCCGAACCAACATCCTCCGCGGCGATGTCCATCGTGAACGGCTCCGCCCCGCGCACGATGCGCGGCCCGGCGGGCGCGCCGACGCCGTCCCCCACCCCGCCTCCACCCCGGCCCTGACCTCCGGCAGCGCTCGATGCGTCGGTTGATGATTCGTTTGTGCACTCGGCCCGAGCATCCGGGTCGGCGGCGGGTCGACCGGCACAGCCGCCGTGTACCGCGCCGGTGGCCGATTCGCAGGCGGCGGACTCCGGCGGGGGCGAGGTGAGAGCGTCGGCGATCGAGCGGTAGCCGGTGCAGCGGCAGAGGTTGCCCTTGAGAGCCTCGGGGAGACCCTCGGGGTCCAGGCCGCCGGCGGCGGCCAGCTCGGTGGCGGTGACCAGCATGCCCGCGGTGCAGAAGCCGCATTGGAACGCCGCGTTGCCGAGGAAGCGGCGTTGCAGCTCGGTGGGCTGCTCGGTCTCGGAAAGGCCCGCCGCGGTGGTGATCTCGCGGCCTTCGGCGCGGTGCGCCGGATAGACGCAGGAGTGCACCGCGCCGCCGTCGACCAGGACGGTGCACGCGCCGCAGTCGCCGGCGTCGCAGCCCTTCTTGGGCGCGGTGTGCCCCTGTTCCCGCAGCAGGGTGCGCAGGCACTGGCCGGGCCGCGCCGCGACTTCCACGGGTGTGCCGTCGACGTGGAATCTCACGCCCTGCCCCCGCTCAGTTCGGCCACGACCTCGACCGCCAGCAGCGTGCTGACGTGCCTGCGCCAGCGCGGTGCGCCGTGCGGATCGTCGTACCAGAGCCCGGGATGGATCTCGGCGAATATTGCCGCCAGTTCGCGGGCGTCCGGGAGCCGGGCGAATTCGAGAACGACGGGCCGGGTGGTGGCGGCGCTGACGGTGAGCGTGCACGCGCCCGTGGCATCGAGCCTGCCCATCACCACCGCGCCGGAGCGGCCCAGCGGCGACAGCGCGACCTTCCGGAAAGCGGTGCGGGAGCGCATGTTCGATTCCGGTATCCGCACCGCGCGCAGTACCTCGCCAGGCGCGACGGTGGTCTCCCCCGGCCCGAGTACCAAGTGCGACAGCGGAATCCATTGATCCCCGTCCGGCCCCCACAGCAGTGCGGCACCGCCGAGCGCGGTGAGCGCGGCCAGCACCGCACCCGCGGGCAGTGCCAGGCACACGTTGCCGCCGACGGTCGCCGTGCGCAGTATCTTGTGCGAGGCGACCAGCGCCCCGCAGGCCTGCCCGAACAGCGGGGCGGCGGTGTATCGCGCCGGATACTCGGCCCCGGCGAGTTCGGCGAGCGTACAGGTCGCGGCGATTTCCAGCCCCGCGTCGTCGATCGTGATCGGCGCCCAGCCGAGCGTGGTGATGTCGACGAGACGTTCCAGCCCGGGCTGCGGTTCGGAGTAGAGCCACGTGCCGCCGGCCAGCACGGCCGTGCCCGCGCCGAGTCCCGCCAGGTCGGCGCGCCCGCGCGCGACGTGTATCTCGCGGATCGTGTCCAGATCCATCGGTATCACCCGCTCTCGGCCGGGGACCGCGTCCGGTGTACCCGGGCGCGGTCTCGACTCCCACAGTAGGAGCAACGGGTTGCGCGGAGATTGCGGAACGGTTCGTGTCTGTTTCACATTCGTTACTGTTCGCGCGAACCCGGGCGGCGGGTCCGTCCCGCCGCCCGGATCTCGGCCCCCGGTCACGGGTGCACGCCCCGCTCAGCCGGTACGCCCGTGCCCGCAGAACGGCTCACAGCTGCCCGGCGTCGCCGTGGCCGGGATGCCCGTCGTGCGCGGCCCGGTCACCGTCTCGACCCCGCCGCAGGAGGTGACCACCACCAGCATGACCAGCACCCCGAACCCGAGCACCGCGGTGAACACCCCGAGGAACCAGCCCGGATGCACCCTCGGCATCGACACCACGATCAGGAACGGCCCGGTATCGAAGATCATCGCCCGACCTCCTCGACCCCGCGCCGCCGCCGGCTGGCCGGCCGGGATACACAGCGCCCCTCCGGCTTACGCGCGTCCCAGATCTCTCGACCGGGTCCCCGCAACGCGAGCAGGCACATTGCCTCGGGCACCGTGATCCCCAGCACCCGCGCGTGCAGCCCCGCCGCGTCCCATTCGAGTTCCCTTCCCGGACAGAACAATCCGGCCAGGATCAACTCCGCCAGCACGATGCCGGCCAGCGCCTGCTCCCGGGTGACCCTGAACGAGCTCGGCAGGTACGACAGCACCCACCTCCCCCGCCCCGGTTCGGGAACGTCGATCCGATACGCGACCTCGTGCGCCGCGTCGCTGGTGATCAGCCAGTCGGTGGTGAAGATTGCCATTGCCTCGATCCTTTACTGCCGCCCGGACCTCGCCCCGATTCCGGTCCCGGTGATGGCTCAATGATCGCGAGGAAACCCGCGGCGAACGATCCCAGCGCCGACGGAGATTTCTTGGCCTGTCCGATGTCCTTGACCAGCCGAAATCCGCGCTGTACCAAGGAAATATTCACAGCGGCGGCCGCGGGATCTCGGGCGGTCGCCCGGCTCGGGGGAGGCACGGCGGTGACATCGGACGAGGATTCCTGCGACCCGGGCGATGTCGGCTCCGACGCCCGCAAACAACTGCGCGGATTCCTGCTCGGTCTCGGCCTGCGTGAGCACGAGTTGCTGGAGCCGCTCGCGGACGAATTGCGTTATCGCGGTTGCCGTCCGCGCAAGGCGTGGCGGCTGGCGAACGAGCTGACCCAGCAGGAGGTGGCCGGGGAGTTCAACCGGCTCACCGGAAAACCCACCGCACCGATGAAGGCCGCGCGCATCTCGGAGTACGAATCGTGGCCGGGTCCGCGCGGCGCGGGCCGTAATCGCCCGCGCCCCACCGTCGATGTGCTGAAGAACCTGGCCGCCATCTATCGCACCACCTGGGATCGACTCGTGGATCCGGCCGATCTGCGCGCGATGCCGCCCGCCGACCGGATCGCCTTCCGGGACGCGGTGGCGCGCCGCTGCACCGCGCGCCCGGCGGGCCGGGGCCTGCCCGCGGAGATCATGCCGTTCTTCGGGCGCGCGGAGCAGCGCGCCGAGCTTCATCGGCGCATCCGCGCCCACCTGGCCGCCGATCGTCCCGCGGTGCACGTCATCAACGGCCTGGCCGGGGTGGGTAAGACCGCGCTCGCCCGCGCGGTGATCAAGGAGCGTTCCGACCTCTTCCCGGACGGGTGGATCTGGGAGGATCTGCGCGGGCACACCGAGGGCCGCGAACCGCGTACCCCGGCGGGCGTGCTGGAGCAGTTGCTACTGCGCATCGGGGTGCCGCCGGAGACGATCGAGCCCGATGCGGCTCGGCGCGCCGAGCGCTGGCGCTTCGAGACGCGTGATCGCCGGATGCTCATCGTGTTCGACAATGTGCTGAGCAGCAAGCAGGTTCGCGATCTGCTGCCGCACGCGCCGGGCTGTTTCGTCCTGATCACCAGCCGGCACAAGCTGACCGGGCTGGCCGGTTCGGTCCCGCTGCAGCTGGACGCGCTGACCCGCCCCGAGGCCGAGGAACTGCTGGTGACGCTGAGTCACCTGCCGCCGGACTACGACGTGGGCGCGGTGCACCGCATTCTGGAGACGGCGGGCCGGCTGCCGTTGGCGCTGCGGCTCATCGCCGGGCAGCTCGCGCACGGCGGACCGCACATGCTGGCCGCCGCCGATCGCGAATTCCTGCAGCTGACAGAACGACTCAAGCACGCGCCCGCGACCGAGGAGTCCCCCGCCGCCGACATCCTGGCGCGCTTCTCCGCCGAGGGCGAGACCCTGCAGGCCGCCTTCGAGCTGTCCTATCGTCGACTGCCCGAGCCGGGTCTGCGCCGCGCGGTGCGCCTGCTCGGCTGGTTCCCCGGCTCGGAGATCACCGCCGAAACCCTCGCCGCCATGGCGGATCTGACGCCGGAGGCGGCGAACACGCTGATCCGCCGCATCTTCGAGGTGGGCCTGCTGGACTCCGCCGACAGTGACCCGCGCGGGCAGCGCTATCGCATCCACGACGTGACGCGGCTGTTCGCCCGGGCCCAGGCGGCGATCGAGGACGTGCCGAGCGAGCACACGGTCGCGGTGGGCCGGTTGATTCGCTACAGCGTGCGCATGGCCGGCCTGGTGGGTGCGCCCCGGCCGTTCGACCTGGCCGGCACCTTCCCGAATCCGCCGCCGACCGCGCCCGGTACCGAGCCCGCCGACGCCGCCCAGGCGCGGGCCTGGCTCACCCGCGAGCGGGAGATGCTGCTCGGCTGTATTCGCGCGTCCGGTTCGGGCGCCGAGACCGGTGAGCTGGCTCGGCTGCTCGCCTCGCATCTTTCCGGTCTAGGGCACTGGTCGGACGCGCGGTGGCTGTTCGTGCGCGCGCTGGATATCGCGCGCGGTGTCGGTGACCGGATCGCCGAATGCGATGTGCTGTACGGCCTGGGCACGGTGCACCGGATGGCCTGCGACTACGACATCGCCTCCACGTGCTTCCGGGAGGCCCACACGATCGCCACCGCGGTCGATGACCCGCTGCGCATGGCCTCCGCACTCTGGGGTTTCGCCGAGGTGACCCGGCACATCGGGGAGTACCACCGCGCCCGGGACGCCTACGTGGACGTGCTCGGCATCGCCCGGAAGCTGGAGAACCTGAAGTTCGAGGGCGATTCCCTGCGCGGACTCGGCCATATCGAGCGCATGGGCGGCGATCCGGTGGTGGCGGGCGGCTACTACCGGGCGGCGCTGGCGATCGCCGATCAGATCGGCGACCGCTACAGCCGCGGCTGGTCGCTGTGGGGCCTGGGCAACGTCGAACGCGCCCGCGGCGAATTCGAGGTGGCGCGTGCGCAATTCGACGAGGCGCACGCCATCGGCGGCGAGATCGGCGACAGTCTGCTGCGCGTGGACGCGCTGCGCGGTCTCGGCCATCTCGAACTCGATCTCGGCGATCTGGACGCGGCCCAGGGCTTCTACTCCGAGTCCCTGGACATCGCCCGCCGCAACGGCGATCCGCACGGGGAGGCCGACGCCTGGCGCGCCCTGGGAACCATCGCCGCCATGGCCGGTCCCCGCCATCGCCCCCGGGCCTGCGAGTTCCTGCGCAAGGCCCTGACCCTCTACACGGACCTGGGCGTCAAACTCGCCGCCCAGGTCCGCGTGGATTTGGCGGCCCTGAACTGCCCGCCCGTCGAATGACGGGCGGCCGCCCCGCGACCATGGCTCATCCGAATCAGCCATCCGAGGCTTGACACTCCGCCATGACACCGAGCCGACGAATCCACCTCGCCGACAGCGGAATCAGCCTTCGGCCGGCCGGGTTCGGCAGGCGGCCCCGGCGATTCGCCCGCGCCCCTTGCCGGGCCCGGCCGCACCACTATCCGCGGCGCCGCGCAGGTGAACAGCCGCGCGCACGCACCGCCCGCGCCCCGGCGATCGAGACGCCGCACGGACCGTGGCGGATCGCGTCAGCCGGCCTTCGCCACCAGCTTCGCCTGGGCGGCGGCCACGTCGCGCCCCACCGATTCCTCGTCGACCGTGCGAATCTCTCCCTCCCGCACCACGATCCGCCCGTTCACCACCAGTGCCGCCAGCGGGGGCGCGGAGCCGAGGATCAGCGCCGTCACCGGATCGTCGATGCCCGCGTGGGCCGGGCCGTCCAGGCGCCACAGGGCCAGGTCGGCTAGTTTGCCGGGTTCGAGGGAGCCGAGCTCGTGGTCGCGGCCCAGGACGCGGGCGCCGCCCCGGGTGGCCAGTTCCAGGGCGGTGCGCACGGAGATGGCGCTGGGGCCGCCGCGCAGGCGGGCGTAGAGCAGGGCGTTGCGGGGTTCCTCGACGAGGGAGCCCGCCTCGTTGCTGGCCGCGCCGTCGACGCCGAGGCCGACCGGGACGCCGGCGGTGAGCAGGTCGGCGGTGCGGGCGATGCCCGCGCCGAGGCGTCCGTTCGAGGTGGGGCAGTGCGCGACGCCGGTGCCGGTGCGCGCCAGCGTGGTGATCGCGGAATCGTCGAGGTGGATGGCGTGGGCGTACCAGACGTCGGGCCCGACCCAGCCCAGCCGTTCCAGGTACTGCGCGGGGGTGCAGCCGTGGGTCGCGAGACAGTAGTCGGCCTCGTCCAGCGTCTCGGCCACGTGGGTGTGCAGCCGCACATCGAGTTCGCGTGCGAGCGTTGCCGATTCGCGCAACAGGTCGGCCGACACCGAGAACGGCGAACACGGCGCGAGTCCGATGCGCAGCATGGAGTCGAACGACCGGTCGTGGTACCGGGCCACCGCGTCCTGACTCGCGCGCAGGATGTCGTCGAGGTTCTCCACCACCGAGTCCGGCGGCAGCCCGCCCGCGCTGCGGCCCAGGTCCATGGAACCGCGGCAGGGGTGAAAGCGCAGGCCGACCGTCGCGGCGGCGTCGATCTCGGCGGCGAGCAGATCACCGGCGTCGCGCGGGAAGACGTAGTGATGGTCGGTCGTGGTGGTGCAACCGGTGCGCGCGAGCGCCGCCAGCGCGCCGGTGGCCGCGACGCGGGTGGCGTCCGCGTCGATGCCCGCCCACACCGGGTAGAGCGTGTTCAGCCATTCGAACAGGGTGGAGTCGGCGGCGAGCCCGCGTGAAATCCACTGGTACAGATGGTGATGCGTGTTCACCAGGCCCGGGGTGAGCAGGCACCCGCGCCCGTCGACCCGCTCGGCGTCCGCGATCTCGGGTGCGGGTCCGGCCCCCACGGCCTCGATTCGGGTACCGCGCACGACCGCGTGCCCGTCGCGGTATTCGTTCCCCACCCCGTCCACCGTGGCGACGGCGCAGCCTTCGATCACGAGCACGGATTCGGTCACGGGTCAGCTCCCCCGATAGGTCGAGTAGGCGAACGGCGACAGCAGCAGCGGAACGTGATGGTGCCGCCATTCGGCGATGGTGAACGCGATGCTCACCTCGGGATAGAACGCCGCGACGCCCTGCCCGGCGAAGTACTCCCCCGTCGCGAAGCGCAGCCGGTAGTTGCCGATGGCGAGGTCGTCGGCGAGATTCGCGATCCGCCCGTCGCGGTCGGTGACGCCGGTGCCCAATTCCTTACCGTCCCAGTCGAACAGCGTGGCCGCCACGCCCGACGCGGGCAGTCCGCTCACCGCGTCCAGCACGTGCGTGCTCAGTGAGCTCATGCCGCCGCCCCCGGGGTGATGAGCCGCCGCAGCCGGATCCGATTGATCTCCGCCAATTCCGTCCGCACGATCCGCCTTTCGACCGCTGGTTCGTGGCCGAGCCGCTCGCGCAGGATCGCGAGGAGCTCGGCCGGTGTCCGCCCGGTGGCGCACACCAGATACACGTGCCCGAATCTTGCCTCGTACGCGCGATTTCCCTCGGCAATCGCGGCCCGCACGGCGGTGTCGGCGTCGCTCATGGCCGCCTGCTCGCGCGCGGAGTTCGCGTTGTCCGGGCGATCCCCGATGCGCGGGTGCCCGGCGAGCGCACGATCGATCTCGTCCTCGTCCAGCGCGTCGAGTGCCCGGTCCGCCGCGGCCAGCAGGTCCGCGAGCGTGCCGTACGGTCGCCCGTTCGCCACCGCCCGCGCCCACGCGGGCGAGGAGCAGCAGCTCAGCAGGAGGTTCTCCGCCGCCGTGTCCGGCAGCGCGTCGAAGGCGTCGAGGCCTATCCCGGTGTCCGTCATCGTGTCCAGCATCGGCCATGGCAATCGGGTCCGCCACTCGAGGGGCGAAGCGCGGCATCCGGCGCTACCCTGCCCGCATGACACCCGAACACTGCGATGGCATCGTGCTGGCCGCGGGTTCCGGTTCGCGCTTCGGTATGCCGAAAGCGCTGGCCGAGGACGGCGCGTGGCTGGCGTCCGCGGTGCGCGCGCTGCGCGCGGGCGGTTGCGAGCGGGTGTTCGTGGTGCTGGGCGCGACGGGTCCGGCGCGATACGACGACGAATCCGGCCCCGGCGCGGCGTCGCTCGTCTCGCAAACCCCCCGCATCCCCGTGCCGCCGGGCGCCCACCCGGTGTGGGCCGCGGACTGGGCCGTCGGCGTGAGCGCCTCGTTCCGCGCGGGCCTGGCCGCCGTCGCCGCGGCCGATCACCTCGGCGCGGCCGCACCGGAACACGGCTCGCCGCGGCCACGGCTCGGCACGGCGGCGTTCGCCGCGATCATGCCCGTCGACACCCCCGACGTGGGCGGTGCGGTCGTGGCCCGGGTGCTGGCGGCCGCGCGCGCGAGCACGAGCGGGCTCGCGCGTGCGCTGTTCGATAGCCGGCCCGGGCACCCGGTGATTCTGGGTCGCGCGCACTGGGCCGGAGCGCTGGCCGGTGCTGCGGGAAATTCCGGGGCGGCCACTTATTTGGACGGCCGAACGGATATGGTGTGCGTCACGTGTGATGATCTCGCGTCGGGGATCGATCGGGACTACCCGTGCGGCACACGGTGATCGGGAGCTGAGACATGCGCGATATCGTCGACGACCTACTACGGGTATGGCACAGCGGACGCACGGGGGGATTGGCCACGCTGGTGCGCACGGTCGGCTCGACCCCGCTGCCGATCGGGGCCGCGATGGTGGTGGACGCCGAGGGCCGGGCCTTCGGATCGATCTCCGCCGGCTGCGCCGAGGCCGCGGCCTACGAGGCCGCCCTGGAGTCTGCGCGCACCGGCCGCCGCGGCCTGCATCGTTTCGGCCCGGGCAGCGGATTGGACGCGGGCTCGGATTGCGTGGGCACCCTGGACGTCTTCACCGAGCCGTTCTCCCGCCGGCATTTCCCCGAATTCCCCGACGTGGCAGCCGATATCGCCGCGCAACGGCAGGTGACGGTGTTCACCGTGGTGTGGCATTCGGATCCCGACGTGATCGGCCAGCACCTCATCACCGATCGCAAGCACGGCACCGAATTGGTCTCGCTCCCCGATTCCGACGTGTTCGTCTCCTCGTTCGTCCGCCCGCAGCGCCTGATCATCATGGGCGCCAACGCCATTGCCGGTGCACTGGCCATCCAGGCCCGCATGCTCGGCTACCGGGTGACGGTCTGCGACGCCCGCCCGACCTTCGTCTCGGCCGAGGCGTATCCGGGCTGCGAGGTGGTGGTGGACTGGCCGCACCGGTACCTGAACACCCTGGCCGCGGCGGGCGAGATCGACCGTTCGACCGCGGTGGTGCTGGTCTCCAACGACGCCAAGTTCGAGATTCCGCTGCTGACCATCGCGCTGCGCCTGCCCGAGCTGGGTTTCCTGGCCGCGCTGGGCGGCGGCCCGGCGCACGAACGCCGCCTGGAAGCGTTGCAGGCGGGCGGTTTCGACGATGACACCCTGTCCCGGCTGCACGCGCCCGCCGGCCTGGATCTGGGCGCGCGCACCCCCGCCGAGACGGCGGTCGCGGTCACCGCGGAGATGCTGGCCGCGCGCAACGGCACGACCGCCGAACCGCTGTCGGCCGCGGGTGGCTCGCGCCGGCACGCCACCCTGGTCACCTAGACCCGGCTACTTCTTCAGGCCGGGGTTCTCCGCGTAGACCTCCTTCAGCACCGACAGATCGAACAGCCGGTCCGCCTCGATGGTGATCCCGGCCTTGCCCAGCGCCGCGATGTTCCGCGCGATCAGGTCGTCGGTCATGGTGAACAGCCCGTTGGCCTGCGTGTCGGGCGAGACCAGCAAACCGTTCTGCGCCTGCGCTTCCCGCGTTTGAATCGCCAGATCCAGCTGTTGATCCTTGCCGTACACCTCCACCGCCAGGCGGGCGGATTCGGCCGGATCGGCGATGGCGTCCTGCCAGCCCCGGATGTCGGCGCGCAGCCACGCCTTGAGCTTGTCGCGCTCGTTGTCGATGGTGTTCCGGTGCACGGTCAGCGTTTCCGCGACCAGCGGCAGCCCGTAGTCCGCGAACAAGAAGTTGAAGTTCTGGAAACCCTTTGCGGCCAACGTGATCGGCTCATTGGTGACATAGCTGACCCAGCCGTCCACCTCACCGTTGGCCAGCGGGGTCGGATCGAATTGCGCGGGCACGATGGTGACGTCGGACGGTGTCATGCCGTTGGCGGTGAGCAGGGCGTTGAAGATGAGCTGGTTGGTGTCCTGCACGCCGATCCGGCGGCCCTTCATCTCCTGCGGGGTGCGAATGGCCTTGCCCGCGGCGCTGACGATGCAGAACGGGTTCTTCTGATAGGTCGCACCGACGATCTTGGCGTCGAGTCCCTCCAGCACGGCGGGCGCGGTCGTCTGCGGCGCGGACATGCCGATCCAGATCTTGCCGGTGCTCAGGCCCGCCTCCACCGAGGTGCTGGCCGCGCCGCCCGCGATGAGGTTGCTCGCCCCGAAACCGGCTTCTTTGTAATAGCCCTTGGAATCGGCGAAATACTCGCCGGCGAATTCGATGTTCTTCAGCCACGACAGCTGCACCGCGACGCTGCCGTACTTGGATCCGTCGTCGACGGTGCCGTTGCCCGGACCGGCGGCGTCGTCCCCGCAGGCGGCGAGCACACTCGCACCGCCGAGAGCGAGACCGGCGAAGCCGGCGTAGCGCAGGAAGGATCGCCGATCCACGGCCGGGAGTGCGGCCGACAGCGGCCGGGAATTACGACTCATGAACAGAATCTAGGGCGTTTCGATTTCGAATATTTTGCTTTCCCGCACTCATTTGTATGCGGCAGGTTAACTCGTGCGGCACAAAGCTATTCGCGCTCGCATCGAGAACGGGAACTTCCCGCCTCAGTTCCGCCCGCGCTGCGGCGCGAACCGCGCCAGCACCAGATTCTCGAGCACCCCGACGATCGCGTAGAGCACCACCGACACGACCGTCACCAGGGCGATGGAAGCCCACAGCCGGTTGTACTGGAACGTGGGTATGGCGCGGATCAACCCCGCTCCCAATCCGCTTCCGCTGCCCAGCCATTCGCCCAGCAGCGCGCCGATGAGCGCACCCGGCACCGAGACGCGGGCGGCGGCGAAGACCGCGGGCAGCGCGGCGGGCACCGCGACCAGGCGCAGCGCGGTCCACTGCGAGCCGCCGTAGGCGCTCACCAGTTCCATGGCCTGGCGCGGTGCGGCCCGCAGCGCGGTCATGATCATGACCAGCGCCGGGAAGAACACGACGATGGCGGCCATGGCGGCCACCCCCAGCAGCCCGCGCCCGCAGATCAGCACGATGATCGGGGTCAGGGCGACCAGCGGCACCGAACGCAGCAGCATGGCCACCGGCATGAAGACCTGGGCCAGCGCCGGTACGCCGACGAACAGCGCGGCCACCACCAGCGCACCGCCCATCCCGGCCAGGAATCCGATTCCCGCGTCGCGCAGGGTGATTCGCATCTCGTCGAAGATCACCCGGCGGGCGCCCGCGGAGTTGGGGCCGGTCATGAGATAGGCCCAGACATCGCCGGGGCTCTTGCCGACCAGCCCCACCTGCGGGTACAGCTCCAGGAATCCGTACCAGAGCGCGATCAGCAACAGCAGCGAAACCACCAGGGGCAGCAGGAATTTCCCGATGGGACGCAGTACGTTCAGGGTCCTGCTCATGCCGTGATCGCCTCTCTCACCACTGATCGACCCGGGTCCAGGGCACGACGAACCGCGCCACCAGCGCGACCGCGGCGTAGCCGAGCCCGGCCAGCGCCGCCGCGGCCAGCGCCATACCCCAGACCCGCGGCACCTCGTATTGGTTCTGCGCGGCGGTCAGCGCCATGCCGATGCCGCTGTCCACCCCGCCCAGGTACTCCCCGATGATCGCGCCCAGCACCGCCGACGGCGCGGCGATCTTCAACGCCGCCAAGGTGTTCGGCAGCGCGGCCAGCAGGCGCACGCGGCGCAGCTCCTGCCAGCGTCCGCCGCCGTAGGCCCGGATCAGGTCCAGGCTCGCGGCGTCGGCCGAGCGCAGGCCCGCGACCGTGCCGACCATCGTGGTGAAGAAGCAGTACATGGCGGCCAGGAACACCGAGGGCGTGCGCCCGCCGAACACCACCAGGATGAGCGGGCCCAGCGCCAGCAGCGGCGTGCAGTAGCTGAGAATGGCGAGCTGGGTGACCAGCATCTCGATGGGCGGAATCAGCAGCACCAGGACGGCCAGCGCGATGGCGAGCACGTTGCCCCACAGGAACCCCTGCAGCGCGACCCAGGCCGTCACGCGGAAGTTGGGGCCGTAGAGCGCCCAGCCGTCGGTGTACATGGTGTGCACCACCTGCCACGGGCTCGGCACGGTGCCGTTGGCGACGCGCAGCGCCGCCAGCAGCCACCAGGCCCCGATCAGGGCGAGCAGGCCCGCGAGCCCGCCCCAGCGGCCGGCGGCGGCGCGGCGCACGGCGCTCATCCGGTCACCACCCCGCCGTGCCCGCCACGCCCGAAGAGCAGTTCGGACAGGTAGTCGCAGAGCTTGTGGAACTCCGCGGTGCGCATCATGTCCGGGGTGCGCGGGCGCGGGAGGTCGATCTCCACCAGTTCCACCACCCGGCCCGGCCGCGGGCTCATGACCGCGACCACGTCGGACAGGAACACCGCTTCGGCGATGCCGTGGGTGACCATGAGGGTGGTGGCCGGGCGTTCGGTCCAGATGCGCAGCAGTTCCAGGTTCAGGCGCTGGCGCGTCATGTCGTCCAGCGCGCCGAAGGGTTCGTCCAGCAGCAGCACGCGCGGTTTGACGACCAGGGCGCGTGCGATCGAAACCCGTTGCCGCATACCGCCGGAGAGCTGGGCGGGCTTGGCCTTCTCGAAGCCTTCGAGGCCGACCAGCCGGATCAGATCGGCCACCAGCGCCGGATCGGCGGGCAGGCCGGTCACCTGCAGGGGCAGCTTGATGTTGGATTCGACGGTGCGCCAGGGCAGCAGCGCGGCGTCCTGGAAGGCGATGCCGAAGTCGTGCCCGCGCCGCAGTTCCGCCGGGGTCTTGCCGTCGATGAGCGCGGTGCCCGCGGTCGGGGTGTCCAGGCCCGCGAGAATACGCAGGATGGTGGACTTTCCGCAGCCGGAGGGGCCGAGCAGGGACAGGAACGCGCCCTGCGCGGTGCGCAGTTCCACGGCGTCCAGGGCGGTGACGGCGCGTTTTCCGGACCCGAAGACCTTGCTCAGCCCGGAGATGTGCACTCCCGTGCCGGGCCCGTCCGGGTCCTGCGAGCCCGCGCGCACCGGATCGATTTCCGCACTCATGGGGCAGCAGCTTCCGAACTCATAGGGCAACAGTAGGAGTCCGCAATTGCGCGCAGATTGCGAATCGGCCCAAGAGATTTCGTGATTGTTACCCGCGGGCGGCCGATCCGGTTACCGGGAACTCACCACCCGGCGGGTTCGAACCAATCGCGCGCCTCGCGCCGGAACAGCAGCACGATCACCACGAGTGCGATCGCCGGCCCGAGCGGCCCGGGCGGCCGGCCCTCGGTGATGGACGGCACGGTCCAGAGCATGGTGAGCACGGCCAGCAGGATGCCGCCGATGCGCACGGACTGGCCCACCGAGTTGAAGGTCAGGGCGACCAGGCCCAGGAGCCAGGCGGGAATGAAGGGCAGGGCCGTCTGGATCGCGGCGGGGGTGCCGAGCAACCACCCGGAGGTGGCCGTGCAGACCACCCCGATGACCGCCAGGAGCACGGCGAAGACCTGTGCCGCGCGCACGACCCGCGGCATTCTATAGGTGTCGCCGACTTCCAACCCGGGATCGGGCGGCATTCCCAGCTCCGACATCCCGCCGAATTTACCCCGCCGACCGGCCGGATTGTTGTCACCACGCCGCCGCGTCCACCCGGCGCCGGCGCTTGCTACCGGCGGGCGGCCACCGGTTCCAGTTCGCGCACGCGGACCGTCGGCGCCAGCCGATCGCGCAGCACCCGGTCGATTTCCCCGGCGACCGGGATGACGACGGCCGCGGCCGACGTGGCGACGGCGTCGGTGAGCAGGGCGGGCCAGTGCGGGGCCGGTGCGGCCGACAGTCCGGCGATGACGGCCGCGACGGCGGCGTCCCCCGCGCCGGTGGGGTTGCCCGCCAACGGTTCCGGCAGCGCCGCGGACCAGGCCCGGGTGCCGGTGACCGCGACCATGCCGTCACCGCCGCGGGTCACGATGACCGCCGCCGCGCCGCCCACGATGAGCGGATCCACCGCGGCCAGCAGTTCCGGCACGGTCCCGGCCGGTTTGCCGGTGAGCCGTTCCAGTTCCTCGGTATTGGGCATGAGCACCACGCCCGGCACCCGCGCCGATAGTTCCAGCGCCGGGCCGTCCAGATCGCAGATGGTCGGCACGCCCGCCCGCACCGCGGTCCGCGCCAGTTCGGCGGGCAGGCCCGGATCCACGCCCAGCGGCAGCGAGCCCGCGATCACCATGCCGCTCATGTCCGACAGCATCCCGGACACGCGCACGCGCAGTTGATCCACCGCGTGCGGTTCGGAGATGCGCGGTCCCGGCTCCCACAGCGCGGTGGCGGTGCCGTCGGCGGACTCGCTGATCACCACGGTCCGGCGCACCCACGGCAGCGCGTGCACGAAATCCACCGACATCTCGAGCTCCGCGGCCGCCGCGAACGAATGGTCCGAGAACCCGGTGGCCCGCGCGTACTTGCCCAGCTGGTTCAGCACCCGATTCACATTGATCCCGCGCCCCCCGATGCGCTGATCCACCGACGCCACCCGATGCGCCCGCCCCCGCTCGAAATGCTCGACCCGATACGTCATGTCATACGCGGGATTCATGGTCACGGTGAGAATCACCGCACTAGCTAGTCCACGTCGGACCGCCCGGCGCAACCCCCTGTTCCCCCGGTCGCGCCGAACCGGGGCGACCGGCCGGACGGGGAGACTCGGGTCCGCACCCCTCGGAAGAGAACCCGAGACCACCACGCCGCATGACGCCGGAGCGGATCGCCGCTGTGCGGACGCGGCCGGCATGCCGCGGCCCGGTCGATCGACTCCGCTCCAGGCTCCCACACGGCGGCCTTCCCGCCGGGGGAAATCGCGGATCAGCGGGCGCCGCATGACACCGAGTGCCGGTTGTGGTGGGAATGAATGCCGTTGCCATTCGGAGACATTCGCGGGGCAAACTGGCCGCCGTGCCTTTGCTTCCGCCGAAACAATTGTTGCTTCAAGCCTGTCGCGGTTTGCCCCCCGAGGATCATCCGGTACTGCGCTGCGCGGGGTTATTGGCGGATCTGCACGAACGGCGGTTGACGGCGGCGGCGGGGGCGACCGGGCGGATCGATCACGATCGGGCGTGCATGGTGCTCGACATCGACCGGTGGGTGGCGATCGAAATGCCCAAGGCCGCACGGGACGCGCACCTGCACACCGAAACCGTCGGGACCGTGGTGGACCGCCTCGCGCAGTTCTCGGCGCTGGCCTACCTGACCCTGGCCAACGCACCGGAGGACACGGTGAACGACGCGGCGCTGCGATTGACCGAACTCGCCACCGCCTACGAACACCTCGCCGGGGATCTGGCGGCGGGCAGGCGCAGGCTGCCCAACCTGACCGGCAATCGCGAATACGAGTACTGACCGAATCGTGTTGCCGGGGGCGCCCAGCGAGGAAGTGGGCGCCCCGGCAACACCGGTGGAGCAGCGCGTTCCACCATCGCAGCCGGATGCGGCGGGACCGGGGCGGTATCCGCGCGAACGCGGTGGCAGCGTGCCCGCTCCGGTCGCCTGACCACCGAATCCGAACTTCGACACCCGAATCCTGCCCGCGAATCCTCCGAAGGAGCCCAGTTCCGGCTGGGAGTTGGCTGGGAATCGGATCCCGCCACGGCAATTGCGGGCGGCCGAGTGGAACGACGCCAGCCGTGCCGGGTGCTGTCGTGCGGGCCGGACGCGCGGGCGGCGGGAGAACTTCGCCCTGGATCAGCAGCGAATCAGTCTCGCGCGGATTCCGCTGCCGCGAGCGGGGTTTCGGGGAGCAGGGCGCGAATCGCGTCGATCGTGTCGGCGTCGCCCGGTTCCTTGTCGGGGCGGTAGCGGACTACCCGGGCGAAGCGCAGCGCCACCCCGCCCGGATAGCGCGGGCTGACCTGCACCCCGTCGATGGCCACCTCGACCACCAGCTCCGGGCGCAGGTAGAGCGTGTGGTCGTCGCGTTCGCGCTCGTGGCGCGGGAACTCCGCCGTCTGCCACTGCAGTAGCGCGTCGGTCAGACCTTTGAAGGTCTTGCCGACCATGATCGGCTCGCCGCCCTCGGGATCGCGCGCGCCCAGGTGCAGATTCGACAGGTATCCGGTGCGGCGGCCGTACCCCCACTCCGCGCCCAGCACCACCAGATCGAGGGTGTGCGTCGGTTTGATCTTCTGCCAGGCGCGGCCGCGGCGGCCGGCGGCGTAGGGGGCGTCCAGGGCCTTGATCATGATGCCCTCGTGGCCCGCGGCCAGGGCGCCGTCGAAGTATTCGGCCGCGGCCTCGGCGTTGGGGGCGATGAGCGCCGGAATGCTCAGTCCCCCGGCCACTTCGGTGAGCGCGGCCCGGCGTTCGCGCAGGGGCGCGTCGAGCAGGTCCGCGCCGTTCAGGTGCAGGCAGTCGAAGAAGTACGGGTGCAGCAGCAGTTCCTGGGCGGTGGTCGCCCCGAACCTGCTCATGGTCTCCTGGAAAGGACGCGGGCGGCCGGCGTCGTTCAGGGCCAGGGTTTCCCCGTCCAGCACCACGCTCGTACAGTCCAATCCCCGTACCAGCTCGACCAATTCGGGTACCGCGCCGGTGATCTCGCGCAGCGTGCGGGTGAACACCCACACCCGGTCCCCGTCGCGATGGACCTGGATCCGTGCCCCGTCCATCTTGTGCTCGACGCTCACCGCGCCGTCGAACTCGGCGAGCACCGCGTCCAGGGCCTGGCCGGGCGAGGCCAGCATGGGCTGGATCGGCCGCCCGACCTCGAGCCGGAACGCGGCCAGTGCCGCGGCCCCGCCGGTGCGCGCTGCGAGCGCGGTGACCGGTAGGCGGCCCGAGAGCATGTGCGCCCGGCGCACGTCGGCGATCGGCACCTCGAACGCGGCCGCGACGGCCTCGGCGACCACCGCGGTGAGCGCGCCCTGGCGCATCTCCCCGGTCAGCAGGCGCAGCAGGAAATCGTGCTCCGCCGCGGTGGCGGCGGTGAACAGTTCGGTGAGCAGGTCGCGGCGGTCGTTCGCCGAACCTTTGCCGGTGAGTGCGCCGAGGTCGGTGAAGGCGCGGTCCACCGCGGCCACGGTCAGGGTGGGCGCGGCGGCAGGCTCGACCTCCATCGCGGTGAGCGTGCGCCACCCGGCGCCGATGCGGCCCTGCAGCAGCTCACCGGAAATCCACGCGACGACCTGCGCCAATTCCGCGGGATCGGCGTCGGCGAGCAGTTCGGCGAAGGCGGCTGTCTTCTTTTTGCGGGAGGACGTGGCACGGGCGGACTGTGACGCTTGAACTACTCGGGACAAGAGCACCGTTCGACGGTAACCCGGCGGTGTGACAGATAGCGCAGATGTGCTGCTAATTCCGGGTTGGCAAGCCTGCTAATTCGCCCATAAACTGGGCGCATGGCCAAGACTTTCGTCGGCGCACGGCTGCGGCAGTTGCGCACCGAGCGCGGGCTGAGTCAGGTCTCGCTCGCCAAGAAGCTCGAGATTTCGGCCAGCTATCTCAACCAGATCGAACACGACGTCCGTCCGCTCACCGTACCGGTGCTGCTGCGAATCAGTGAAGTGTTCGGCGTCGACGCCGGATTCTTCTCCTCCCAGGACGACACCCGGCTCATCGCCGAGCTCCAGGAAGTGGTGATGGATCAGGAGCTCGGCATCGAGGCCGACGCCCAGGAGATCGCCGAAATGGTGTCCGCGCACCCGGGTTTGGCGCGCGCGATGGTGAATATGCATCGCCGCTATCGCAATACGACCGCGCAGCTGGCCGCGGCGACCGAGGATCGCTTCTCCGACGGCAGCGGCTCGGGGGCCATCTCCAAACCGCACGAGGAAGTGCGCGACTACTTCTATCAGCGGCAGAACTACATTCACGAATTGGATACCGCCGCCGAGGAACTCGCGAATCGCATGCGCTTCCACGGCGGGGATCTCAAACGCGAGATCGCGCGCAGACTCACCAGCGCGCACGGGGTGCAGATCGTGGAGCGCATCGACCTCGGTGACGGGGTGCTGCACAGATACGACCCCGAGCAGCGCCGGCTGGAGATCGCGCCCCATCTGTCCGGCGGTCAGCGGGTGTTCAAACTCGCCGCCGAACTCGCCTACCTCGAATGCGGCGAGCTGATCGAGAAGCTGGTGGAAGAGGGCAATTTCTCCAGCGCCGAATCCAGAGTCCTGGCCAAACTCGGCCTGGCCAACTATTTCGCGGCGGCCACGGTCCTGCCCTATACGCACTTCCACGAAATGGCCGAGGACTATCGCTACGACATCGAACGGCTCTCGGCCTTCTTCACCCAGTCGTACGAGACCATCTGCCACCGGCTGTCCACCCTGCAGCGGCCGCGCCTGCGCGGGGTCCCCTTCTCCTTCGTCCGCGTCGACCGCGCCGGCAATATGTCGAAGCGCCAGTCCGCCACCGGTTTCCACTTCTCCTCCAGCGGCGGCACCTGCCCACTCTGGAATGTCTACGAGACCTTCGCCTATCCCGCGAAAATCATGACCCAGATCGCCCAGATGCCGGACGGGCGCAAATACCTGTGGGTGGCGCGCACCGTCGAACGCCGCGCGACCCGGTACGGCGAACCGTCGAAGGTCTTCGCCATCGGCCTGGGCTGCGAACTCCGCCATGCCAATCGCGTCGTGTACGCCGACGGCCTGGATCTCAACGAGCCCAAGGCAACCCCGATCGGCGCCGGCTGCCGCGTGTGCGAACGCTCCAATTGCCCGCAGCGCGCGTTCCCCCCGCTCGGCAAATCCCTCGACATCAGCGAACACCGAAGTTCCATCTCCCCGTACGTCATTCAGTGACCGATCCGGTGACCCATTCACCGAATCCCAGGATTTGAATCATTGTCGGTTCACAGTGTTACGTTCTCTCCCGCGGCATCCAGGCCGCGTCGGGGAGAACAAAGGAACCACACACACGATGCAGATCAGAAAGTTCGCCGCGACGGCCATTCTGGCCATTTCCGCCACGGCGATCACCGGGGGAATCTCGTACGCGGCTCCGGCCCCGGCGGACACCTCGGTCACCGCCCTCGCGGGCACCGAGCACGGCGTGCGCTACGACATCACCCGCTCGGAGACAGCGAAGACGGTCACCGCCACCCTCGTCGGCGGAACCTTCGCCCTCACCGAGACCGGCGTGCAGGTCGTCGACGCCGCGGGCGCGGTCACCGCCACGCTCCCGCTGGCGATCAACGACGGCGCCAATACCGTTGCCCTGCAGCCGAAGATCTCCGAGGACGGCGCCACGCTGGTGGCCGAACCGGTCTTCCGTCCCTACGGCGACTGCACCCCGTCCTCGCCCCGCCAGCGCAGCATCCAGACCGGCGTCGGCCTGGGCGGCGCGGCCGGCGCCCTCACCGGCGGCGTGATCGGCTTCGCGATCGCCATCGCCACCATGGGCCTGGGTCTGATCGCGGTGCCCTTCACCGCGGTCATCGGCGCCCTGATCGGCTCCGCCCTGGGCGGCGCGGCCGGCGCGGCGGTCCCCAACTCGGACCAAGACCGTGCAGGGCATCGCCGAACAGCTGTCCGCGGCCGGGGTGCCGGTGGTGGTGGCCGACATCAAAGGGGACCTGTCGGGTCTGG
>NZ_JBEXUS010000096.1:0-30621 GCF_040614455.1 Nocardia sp. NPDC005978 | reverse complement strand
TGCGGTCGTGCGAACGACCGCACCGCGGCGGCCCGGCCCGGGTGGCGGCGTCCTCGATCCACCGCCGAACCCTTACCTGGTCAAGGCTTTCGCGATGGCCTCGCCGTCGAAAGCGCCGGGCGAGCCGTGCCCGGGAACGAGAACCTTGGCGGGCTGGGTCGCCAATCCGATGGCCGTGTCCAGGGTTTCGGACTCGTCGTGATTGAACACCTTCGGCAGCAGTTGCGGCCCGGTCGCGCACACCAGCGGATGGCCGGTGACCAGTGCGTCACCGGTGAACAGCACGCCCTCGGCGGGCATCAGATAGGCGGTGTGCCCGCTGGTGTGCCCCGGGGTCGGCACCGCGACGATCCCGCCCGGCAGCGCGGCCAGGGTGGCGGCGTCAGCGGCGACGGCCTCGGGAATCTTCATGCCGATGTGGCCGCGGATCGCGACCAGCGTGTGCGCGACCCAGCCGCGACCGCGCCCCGTGGCGAGCTGCTTGACCATGCTCAGCGGGGTGATCTGCTGCAGGTACTCGCGTTTGGCGTGCCGCACCTCCTCCGCGCCGGTGTAGACCGGCGCCCCGGTGCTCGCGATGAGCGCGGGCACCCCGCCGATGTGATCGAGGTGCGCGTGCGTGATGAGCACGGCCGCAACGTCATCGAGCGAATGCCCGATCTGCCGGACGGAATCCAGCACGTCGGCGCTGTCGGAGGGATATCCGGCATCCACGACGGTGACCCCCGAACCGTCGGTGACCAGCGCCCAGTTGACGTTCGTACCGGCCACCACGTAGACGGAGTCCGAAACCTGATCGATTTTCACGGTGCCTCAACTATTCCTGGATGCGATGTTCGATGACCCCGATCCCCTCGAGCTCCAGGCGCAGATCGTCGCCGGGAGCAAGCCATCGGCCCAGCTCCATTCCACACCCGCCGGGCAGGGTGCCACTGGAGAATAGTTCACCCGGATAGAGCTGCTCGCCGCGCGACACGTGCGCGATGGCCTCGGCGAGCGTATAGCGCATGGTCTGTGTTCCTGTCCGCGACAACACCTTTCCGTTGACCGCGACCGTGCCGCGCACGTCGCCCAGCCGCGCGGCGAGCCCGGGACCCGCGACCGCGGTGACGGACATCGAGGTGATGAAGTGCTTGGCGCGCTGGGGCCCGAATCCGGATCGCATCTCGGCCAATTGCACGTCGCGAGCGGAGAAGTCGTTGATCACGACCGCGGCCGCGATCGCGGCGGCGGCCTGTTCCGGGGTCGCGTCCCGCAGCGGCGCGCCCAGGACGACCCCGAGTTCGAGCTCGAAATCCAGGGCCCGGCTGTACGGCGGCGCGGTGATCGGGAGCCCGGACGGCACGATGGTCTGTGCGTTGGACATGTAGTAGATGGGCTCGCGATACCAGAGCGCATGCGGGCGGAACGGCGGGAAGGTCCGCCGGGTGAGGGTCTCGTACACCCGGCCGAGCCGGTAGCCGGCGGGCACGAAACGCCTGGCCATACCCCGTGCGGCGTTCACCGCGTGCTGTTCGAAGAGCATGAAGTCGCGGAAGGACACCGGGCAGACCGGCAGCACCTCGACACCGTCCGCGAGCCCGAGCGCGTCGTACCGCGCGATCTCGTGGTCGGTGGTGAAGGCGGAATCGGGTACGACGAGCCCGGCGGCACGGTCCGATTCCCCGGGGGCGCGCCAGCCCGAGCCGGTGTCGACCTGGGTGTCGATGCGGTGGCGGGCGTGATCGAGCACGCGCCGAATCCGGGGCAGCGGGAGGTTCATCGCGCGACCCCGGCCGGCGTGCGCACGCCCAGGTGGTCCGCCAGGAACCGGGCGGACAGCGCCGCCCAGTGTTCGGCGTGGCCCATGGCGCAGTGGTCGTCGCCCGCGTAGAGCACCAGGTGCGCGTCGGGCGCCCCGGCGGCGAGCTCGATCGAATCCCGGGTGTCGGCCAGGGTGTCGTGGGCGCCGTTGATGACCAGCAGCGGAATATCGATGTCTCGATAGTGCTGTGCCAGTGAGAGTTTCGAGAGTTTGCGGGACAGGTCGGCGACACCGGTGGCGCCCAGGGTGGCGCTCAGCGCCGACACCATGATCTCGGGCATGCCGATCGCGTTCGCCCTGCCGAAGCTGCGGTGGGTGAGCGGGCCGTTGGATACCGCGACGCGCAGCCGCGGGTCCACCGCAGCCATGCGCGCGGACCAGTAGGCCCCGAAGCTGAACCCCATCATGCCGAGGCGTTCGGCATCGATGCGCGGGTCGGCGGCCAGATGGTCGAGCACGGCCGAGTACACGCCTTCGGCGGCCGCGGTCAGCGGCGCGGTATAGGAGTAGGTGCCGGGCATCTCCATGACGAACATGCCGATTCCGATGTCGCGCCGGGCGAGCAGGGGCAGCAGTACCTCGGCGATCGTGCCCTCGAGGCCGTTGCTGACCAGGACCGCCGGAACCGGCGCGGCGGCGTCCATCGGCAGGACCAGCATGCCGCGCACGCGCTCGCCGCCACCGACCGGAATGTGCGCCACCTCGACGCTGACGCCCATGGCCGGCGCCAGTGCGCACAGCAGGACCTCGCACAGCCGGTGCGAGCGCTCGTAGGCGCGCAGCCTGGCCGGGCTCCCGCCCGGCCAGGCGGCCACGAATTCGTAGACCATCGCCTTGATGAGCGCGTCCAGGGCGGTCGCGGCGTCGGCGGATTCGGGATGCTCGGCGCAGAAGCGCTGCACCGCGGCGGGATCGGCCACCGGACCGCGATCGGCCAGCAGGGTCACCGCGGGCGCGAGCAACTCGCCGAGCGCGGCGGGCACCGCGTCGGTGAACAGGCGGGCCGCACACGGGCCGCCCAACTGAGCCAGGGCGGCGTCGGCCCGGATCAGCTGTTCGTCGGCGAACGCGGCCCAGTATCCGGCCCACCGGACGTCCTCGAAGGAACGGCATTCGCCGAGGCTGCGGCGGAACTCCTGCTCGGAGAACCCGCCCAGGTGCGTGAACCGGTCGGCGAACAACCGGGGCAGAAAGGGCGCGACGCCCACCCGATCTACCGGCGCTGGGGCACGCGCGAGAATCTGGTCCTGGACGTCATGCTCACCGCGAGCGAGCGCACACTGCCGCTGCCGGACACCGGCACCCTGCACGGGGATCTGCGCGCCTTCGCCACGGGGCTCATCGCCTACCTGGACACGCCGCTGGGCAACGGCCTGGCCCGCGCGCTGGCCTTCGTCACCGACTCCGACGAGATCGTCGCGGCGCGGAACACCTTCTGGGAGAAGCGCAACGCACACAACGAGGTCATGATCACCCGGGCCGTGGCGCGCGGGGAACTACCGCCGGGCACCGACGCCCGACTGGCACTGGAAACACTGGTCGCGCCGATTCACTTCCGGCACTTCCTGACTCGGCAACCCATGGACGAGTCGTTCGCCGCGGAACTGGCGACCCGGGTCGTTCGCGCGCTGCGCGCACAGGGGTGACCCGCGGCCGATCACGCCGCCGGGCAGCGGTTCCCGCGCTCACATGACGACAGCACGCGCCGACATCGCCGGCGGCCCGGGATCGGTTGCCGCCCAAGGCTTGCGCGCGGCGTCACTGGCGCACGCAAGCGGGATGTGGACGCGGCGCCGGGTGCGAACCCGGGCTATCTGACAGAACAACCCCGGCGGACCGGCAGTCCGCGGTCTTCGAGCGCGGCCAGCATGGCCTGCCCGCGGCGAGCGCCGGCGACGGAATCGGTGCCGGCCAGGGCGGGCACGTAGGTGGCGGCGCCGACGATGGATTCCGCGACCAGCGACCAGAAGCGGCGCACCCCGAGCCCGGCGCACCGCACCATGGCCTCCTGCACGAGCCGCAGCGCGGGCTCGCAGCGATGGGCGAGCCAGACGTACATGGCGGCCTCGCACGGCAGCGTCACCACGCCCGGCTCACCGGCCAGGCGATCACCCTCGATGACGCGAATGGTGGTGTCGGCGAGACCCGCCCAATCGATGCCGCCATCATTGTCGGTATGGATCCACAAGTTCTCCAGACCCGGATCCCAGGCCCGCCCCTCGGCGATCACCATGGCCATGACGCGACCGATGACCGCGTGGATGAGTGCGGTGGCGACCACTTCGGCGGCGATCTCGGGGTTGCTCATCTCGGCGGCGTGCCGCCGGTACATGAGTTCGATCCGGCCTTCACGAATACCGTCCGACAAACGCCACCAACGACGTTTTCCCTGTTCGGACATGGCGGCGACGGCGTACACCCGGGGGTGCTCCGGCTGCAGGTTCCGCAGTCGGGCACAGGCTCTGCCGAACGCGACCCTGGAGTCGCGCGGCGCGCACATGGTTACCGGTTCGAGCATCGAACCTCCTTCATCGACTGTTCCGGGGCCTCGCAAGGCAAGGGGTACAAGCTGGGGCGAAAAGATAGGTTAGGCTTACCAGACTTAATGAGCAATGAATGGATCAGGAGTAGTTCGTCACCGTGCCCGCTCTAGTCACCGCCAGACGGCCACGGCTGTTCGGAATAGTTCTTCTCGTCGTGCTGCTGTTGTGCGCGCTCACGGCCTCTATCGCGCTCGGATCCCGTTCGCTCCCACTGGGAACGGTCTTCGATGCCCTCACCTGTCCGGATGGCTTCCCGCTGACCTGCCCCGCCGAAGGGTCGGCAGCGCAGATCGTGCGTGAATTGCGGCTGCCCCGAACCGGACTCGCGCTCATCACCGGTCTGGCCCTGGGCATGGCGGGCGCCCTCATCCAGGGCTATACCCGAAATCCCCTGGCCGACGCGGGATTACTCGGGCTCAACGCGGGCGCGGCGTTCCTCGCGGCGCTGAGCATCCACCTGTTCGCGTTCAGCTCGCCGAACCAGTTCATCTGGTTCGCGTTCGCGGGCGCGCTCATCGCGGGCCTGGTGGTCTTCGGCGTTTCCTCGGTCGGCGGCGGCAAGGCCAGTCCGCTGAGCCTGGTGCTCGCGGGCGCGGCGGTCACCGCCTTCCTCACCGCCATGACCAACGTCATCGTGCTGCTGGACGGCACCGCCCTCAACACCTATCGCTACTGGATCGCCGGCGACATCGCGGGCCACGACCTGTCGGTCTTTCGCCAGGTCCTGCCGTTCCTGCTGACCGGCGCGGTGCTGGCCCTGTTCGCCGGGCCCGGGCTGAACCTGCTCGGACTCGGCGACGACGTGGCCCGCGGCCTGGGGGTCAACCTCGCGAGCAATCGCGCGCTCGGACTCGCCTCGGTGGTACTGCTCTCGGGCGCGGCGACGGCGGCCGTGGGACCGATCGCCTTCCTCGGCCTGATCGTCCCGCACCTCGCGCGTGCCCTGACCGGGCCCGATTACCGCTGGCTCATTCCCTATTCGGGCCTGATCGGCGCGATCGTGCTGCTCGCCGCCGATACCGTCGGGCGACTCGTCGCACAGCCCGGTGAACTCCAGGCCGGGGTCACCCTGGCCGCCATCGGCGCCCCGTTCTTCATTCTGCTGGTGCGCCGCCGAAAGCTGGTGAGCCTGTGAGCACCTCGACCGCTCCCGATGCCAAGACCGTCCGTCAGGTCCGCCCCGCGCTGCGGGCGGGCCGCTTCTCCACGGTGCTGCGCGTGCCCGCGCTGGTGACCATCGCCGTCATGGTCGCGCTACTGCTGGTGCTGTTCGCGCTCGATATCGCCATCGGGGACTTCCGCATTCCGATCGGCCGGGTGCTCGATGTCCTGGGCGGCGGCGGCACCCGCGCCCAGCGCTTCGTCATCCTGGACTCGCGGCTGCCGCGCGCGCTGACCGCGGTCGTGGTGGGCGCGGCGCTGGGACTGGCGGGCGCTATCACCCAGTCGATCCTGCACAACCCGCTGGCCAGTCCGGACCTGCTCGGCATCACCGCGGGCGCCAGCGTCGGCGCGGTCGCGGTGATCGTCGGCGCGGGCGGCGGCGCGGCCACCGGAACCCTTGCGCTGGTGGGTGTTCCGCTCGCGGCACTGGCCGCGGGCCTGGCCACCGCACTGGCCATCTACCTGATGGCCTGGGGGAAGAACACCGCCGGCGGCAGCGGGGTCATGGCCTTCCGGCTGGTGCTGGTCGGCATCGGCGTCAACGCCGCGCTCATGGCGGTGGTGAGCTGGCTCATCACCCGCGCGAGCCTGCCCGACGCGTCCATGGCACAGCACTGGCTGACCGGATCGCTGAACAAGGCCGATTGGTCCACCCTCATTCCGGCCGCGGTCGGTCTGGGCGTCACGCTGCTGGTCGCGGCCGCCTCGGCGCGGACCCTGGCGGCCCTGCGCTTCGGCGCGGACACCACGCGCATGCTCGGCGTGAAAATCCAGACCCAGCAGGGCATTCTGCTGGCCACGGCCGTCATGGCGTCGGCGCTGGCCACCGCCGCGGTCGGGCCGCTGGCCTTCGTCGGGCTGGCCGCGCCGCAGATCGCCCGCCGCCTGCTGCGCACCCCCGGTGAACCCGTCATCGCCTCGGCGCTGGTCGGCGCCATCGCGGTCCTGGGCGCGGATCTCGTCTCGCGCACCGTGTTTCCCATCGACCTCCCCGTCGGCGTGGTCACCGCGGCCGTCGGCGGACCGTTCTTGATCTACTTGCTCGTGCGCACCAATCGGAAGGCGACCCTGTGACTCGCATGGCGGACAAACCGCTTTCCACCACCGCCCATCAGCTGGCGGCGGAGAACATCACCCTCGGCTACGGCGATCGCGTCATCGTGGACGGGCTCTCGATCGACATCGAACCCGGTCTGGTCACCACCATCATCGGGCCCAACGGTTGCGGCAAGTCCACGCTGCTGCGCTCGCTCGGGCGGCTGCTGCGCCCGCAGGCCGGGCAGGTCGTGCTGGACGGCAAGGCCATCTCCGCGCTCAAGACCCGCGATATCGCGCGCATCGTCGGCATGCTCCCGCAGACCCCGGTCGCGCCCGAGGGCCTGACCGTCGCCGATCTCGTCGCGAAGGGACGCCATCCCCATCAATCGTGGCTGCGGCAGTGGTCGGCCGAGGACGAAACCGAGGTCATGACCGCGCTGGAACAGACCGGCGTCGCCGATCTCGCCGAGCGCACCCTGGACGAGCTGTCCGGCGGTCAGCGCCAGCGCGCCTGGATCTCCATGGCGCTGGCGCAGGGCACCGACATCCTCCTGCTGGACGAGCCGACCACCTACCTCGACCTCGCGCATTCGCTCGAGGTCCTCGATCTGGTGGATCGCCTGCGCGACGAGTTCGGCCGCACGGTGGTCATGGTGCTGCACGACCTGAATCTGGCCATCCGCTACAGCGATCGGCTCGTGGTCATGCGCGACGGCCGCATCATCGCCCAGGGCGAGCCCGCGGAGGTCATCGGCGCCGAACTGTTGCTCGAGGTGTTCGGCCTCCAGGCCAAGGTACTCGATTGCCCGGTTTCCGGCCGACCCATGATCGTGCCCATCGGCGCCCGTCACGTGCGCGGAGTATGACCAATACCACACCAGCTACCGGCCGGTTACGACGACTTGTAGTACGCATTCGTGTCGTTGCCTCCGTAAACTTGTGGGATGGCAGGTCTTGGTGAACTCGAGAAAGCGGTCATGGACCAGTTGTGGTCGGCCGATGAACCCCAAACGGTGCGGCAGGTGCACGAGGCCCTCGCCGAGCGCCGCGAGCTCGCCTACACCACGGTGATGACCGTTCTACAGCGGCTCGCGAAAAAGAATCTCGTCCTTCAGCAGCGGGATGACCGAGCGCATCGCTACGCGCCCGTGCACACCCGCGACGAACTCGTGGCCTCGCTGATGTTCGACGCGCTGCAGCAGGCCGACGAGGTCGGCAGCCGCCGGGCGGCACTCGTGCACTTCGTCGAACAGGTCGGAGCCGACGAGGCTGCCGCATTGCGCGATGCACTCGCTAAGCTCGAAGCCACCGAGGCCGCGCGCAAGGAGCCGAAAGACTCTCAGTAGCGTCACCCTCGGCCCAGGCCCCCACAACGCAGTGAGCTGAGGAATGGACGTAACCGCGCCGGTTTTCGCCGGTCTCGCCTTGTTTCTGGCGGGACCGGCCCCGGCGCTGCTCAGCCGGGCCACCTGGCCGTACCGGAGTCCCCGTGCGGCGCTTGTGCTCTGGCAGGCCATCGCGCTCGCCGCGGTGCTGTCCGCGTTCGGATCCGGGCTCGCCATCGCCAGCCGACTGCTGGTGCCCGGGCCGGACGGCCGTCCCACCACCACCCCGAGCGCCGAAATCGATGTCCTGGGTCTGCCGCTGTGGCTGATCCTGGTGACCGTCTTCGCGCTCACCCTGCTCATCGGCGCGCGCCTGATCTTCTCGGTCGTTCGCGTCGGGGTGCACACGCGCCGGCGCCGCGCCCGCCACCGCATGCTGGTCGACCTGCTGGATCAGAGTGGGGTGCAGCGCACTTCCGCGGACATCCGGGTGCTGGCCGCCACCGAACCCATCGCCTACTGCCTGCCCGGGTTGCGGCAGCGCGTGGTGCTGAGCCAGGGCACGGTGACCAGCCTGTCGCACGAGGAGCTCACCGCGATCGTGAGCCACGAACGCTCGCACCTGCGAGCCAGGCACGACCTGGTACTCGAGGCGTTCACGGCCGCGCACGAGGCGTTCCCCCGCGTTGTGCGCTCCAAATCCGCGCTGGACTCGGTGAAGCTGCTCATCGAACTGCTCGCCGACGACTCCGCGGTGAAGGTGACCGGACCCACTCCCCTGGCCCGCGCCCTCGTGGCCTGTTCGAATTCGCCTGCGCCGCAGGGGGCCATGGCGGTCGGCGGGCCGACCACCCTGATCCGCATTCAGCGGCTGGCGGGTCCGATCGGCGATCTGCGCATCGCGACGGCGGCGTATCTGGCCGCGGCGGCTATCCTCGTGATTCCGACGCTCGCGGTCGCCATTCCCTGGCTGGTCGAATTGAGCCGACTATTCAGCCGTGCCTGATCAGGGCGGGGCACCACTACCTCAGGAGGCTGCCCCGGTGTCGGGAAAGCAACGCTTCGCCGACCTCGGTCTGCCGCCCGTGCTCGTTCAGGCCCTGCGCCGCAACGGCATCGACGCGCCGTTCCCCATCCAGGCGGCGGTGATCCCGGACATTCTGGCCGGTCACGACGTGCTGGGAAAGGCCGCAACGGGTTCGGGCAAGACCCTGGCGTTCGGGCTGCCCATGCTGGTCCGGCTCTCCGGCGCGCCCACCGCGCCCCGACGCCCGCGCGGGCTCATCCTGGCCCCGACCCGGGAACTGGCGTTGCAGATCGAGCGGGCGCTCGACGAGCCCTCACTGTCGGTCGGCATCCGGATCGCCAGCGCGGTCGGCGGGCTCGCCATCAAGGCGCAGGAGCAGCGGCTGGGGCGCGGAGTGGATCTGCTCATCGCCACGCCGGGGCGGCTCACCGACCTGATCGGGCGCAAGGCCGTGGATCTGTCGGCGGTGGAGATCGTCACCGTGGACGAGGCGGACCACATGGCCGAACTCGGGTTCCTGCCGCAGCTCACCGCAGTGCTCAACCGAATTCCGAAGGACGCGCGCAAGCTGCTGTTCTCGGCCACGCTCGACGAGGCCATCGACGCGCTGGTGCGCAAATACCTGACCGATCCCATCGCGCATTCGGTCACTGCCGCGCCCGGCGCGGGTACCGCGCCGAATTCGGGGTCCACGGCGGCGAATCCGGCGGTGGCCGGGGCGAAGTCCCGGGCCACCGCGGCGAATCCGGCGGCCGCGGCCGCGGTGGCGGATCATTCCGCGACGAGTCCGGGCACGACCGCTGACAGCGCGGCCGAAACTGATGCGGACGGAACGACTTCGGTCATGGGCGCGGCCAATGCCGAAGCAGGATCGGCACTTCCCGATATCGAGCACTACGCCCTGCACGTGCGCCGCGCCGACAAACGGGTGGTGGTCACCGATATCGCCGCCCGCGCGGGCCGCACGCTGCTGTTCGTGCGCACCCAGCACGGCGCGGACAAGCTGGCCCGCCGGCTGCGCGAGGTCGGCGTGCGCGCGGCAGCGCTGCACGGCGGCAAGGCGCAGAACCATCGCACCCGGACCCTGGCCGCCTTCGCCGATGGCACCTGGCCGGTCCTGGTCGCCACCGACATCGCCGCGCGCGGCATCCACATCGACGACGTCTCCCTGGTCGTGCACGTGGATCCCCCCGCCGACCCCAAGGATTATCTGCACCGCACCGGCCGCACCGGCCGCGCGGGCGCTACCGGCACCGTGGTCACCGTCGTCACCCCGGACGAGAAGGACGAGGCCCTCGACCTGGCCCGGCGCGCGGGCGTCTCCCTCACCGACGTGGACATCCGCCTGGGCGACCGCCGCCTCACCGAGATCACCGGCGCCCGCCGCCCGTCGGGCCGTCCACTCGCGGCCCCGACCGGCGCGCCCGCCGCGGCCCCCGAGCCGGTCGAGGAGAAGCGCCCCCGGCACCGCATCGACCCGCGCACGGGCGGCCGTGCGCACACGAAGAAGCGAAAGCCCAAGGGCAAGACCGCACGCTGAGGGCCGTCCGGCCCCGAGCCGGGGGCGCGTTCGGGCCGGTCTCGCCGGAATCCGCGCGAGCGCCCTTCGCCGCCGCGCGCCCGGCGGCGCCCGGGGCCAGCGGACACGCACGATCCCGGTGGGGTTCCACACCACCGCCACCACCCGCTCCACCAACGACGGCATCCGCCGCGTCGCCGCCCAGCCCGACAGCGCCGACTGTCTGCACCGCCTGCCGGTATTCGACGGCCGCCTCGCAAGGGTGGTGAGCCGAGCGACCGAGACCGTGTCGCGCCGCCGTTCCCGCTCGCCGTCTCTCGACCGGCGGGGCCGCTCCCGGGTCAGTTCGCCAGGCGCTGGTCCGACAGCGTCACGGTCAGGGTCGTCTCCGTCGCGGCGCCGCGCACGGTGATGCGCAGGCGGCCGTCGACCCCGCGCAGCACGGTGTCGGCCGGGTCGCAGTCGATGTCCGAGGTGCGGCGGACCTCCGCGCAGGAGGTTCGGCTCAACGGCAGGAACGCTCCGGCCAGGGGCGAATCCGGTTGGAACAGTTGCTCGTACACCGCGAAGCTGCCGGGGGACGCGGTGTAGCGGTAGGTGTCGTAGCAGACCGGATCCTGAAAGCCGCTGCACCAGTTGTCATGTCCGGTGAAGCGATAGTCGGCGGGGATGCGCAGGCCGATCGCGGCCAGGCGATCGTCGCGGGGATCGCGGGCCGCGGGGCCGGACAGGGTGTCGTCGACAACGCGCCAGGCGGCCGGGGTGAGCAGGGTGCCGGCGAGCAGGGCGAGGGCCGAACCGCGCACCAGCGCGCGCAGGTCGTCGCGGCCGTGCGGTCCCGCCGAGTCGGTCAGCTTGGTGAACACGACCAGGGGCAGCGCGAGCAGGACCATCAGGACGACGAGCACGACCGTCACCACGAAGATCAGCACGACGCCGGTCAGGATGATCGCCTTGTCCCGGGAGGACAGCTCGCTCGAGCCGGGCACGAACGAGATGGTGGGCTCGATGATCCGCCAGGTGAACACGAACAGGAACGACCAGGCCACCGACATCCCCAGGGCGGCGACGGCCCACGGGTCCAACGGTTCTCGCTCCGGCTCCCCGGAGCGGCCGCGCAGTCTGCGCCAGCCGCGGACGATGCCGAGCGCCAGCAGGACGGGTCCGGCGAGCAGCCCGGCCGGTACGCTCGCCCAGCCGATCGCGGCGCCCAGGCCGATACGCCGTAGCCGGCGGGCGGGCGCGCCGAGCAGCGCCACCGGGGCGAGCGCGATGAGCCACAGCGGGGCGGCGACGGCCAGCAGTGCGAATATCTCGATGACGGCGGCGGTGCCGAAAGCAACCGCGAAGCCGGTGGGGCCGATGCCCGGCCACCGGGCCCGTGAACGTGTCCCCCGGCCGGGCAGCACCGCCACGGCCGATCCGCCCGTTTCGGGCGATTCCTCTCCCATGGAGGCAGTCTGCACCGATCCGTCCGGACTCTCGAACGAATAGTGCTGCCGCGCGCGGATTTTCACCGAATCCTCACGAAATCTCCCCCGCCGGGACCGCCCGAAATCGTCCAGTCCGGACGACACGGACATCAGTCCGCAGGCGACACACCGGCAATTCGTGTCGGCGTAAGTGTGCCGCGGCACCACTTCCCGACCTGGGCAAATATTTGGCAATTATCTCAGAGCAGGTCTGCGTTCCCGTCGATCAGCTTGAGCCGGTATTCGAACCGGTCGATCCGCCAGCCCGCGGGCGAACGCCGCAGACCGAGCACGTAACTGCCCACGAACCAGCGCGTCTTGCCCTGTGCCGCATCGTTCTTCAGATGCACGGCGATGGCGTCCGCGTGCGCGACGGCGGTATCGCCGGTGATCTCCACCAGGTGATTACCCGCCTGGTGGTGCACCGCGTCCAGCGGGCCCAGGGCCTGCGCCCAGTCGTCCACGATCGAAGCGGCGGTGCGGGTTTCGGCGTCCCCGCCGAAACCGCTGTCGAAGAACACCTGCTCGGCGAGCACCGAATCGGCCAACTCGGCCCACCGGCCCTGATCGCACCAGACGAAGAGCTTGGTGATGATGTCGCTGACTTCGAGCCGGTCGGCCAGCGCCTGAAGATCGGTCACCATCGCGAACCTAGGGCACCCCGAATCGGGCGACAACCGCATTTGCGACGCACTGAGACCTGGCACACTCGCAGCAGCCCGCCGACACACCCTGTCCCCCGCGCCGACTACACTGGCCTGCTGCATGCGTGACATCAGGTAGCGCGCGACGGGTCTCTCCGGACATCCGCCCCGCGTTCGTGCCATATACCTGCCACCGAAGCATGGAATACACGAAACCAACGTCGAACCATGAGGCGGCTACAACCGTGCAGTTCCTTCCCGGGCAGAATCCGCCCTACGATCTGACCTACGACGATGTCTTTCTCGTCCCGAATCGCACGGACGTGGCGTCCCGATTCGATGTCGACCTGTCCAGCAGCGACGGGACCGGCACGACCATTCCGCTCGTGGTCGCGAACATGACCGCCGTCGCCGGCCGCCGCATGGCCGAGACCGTCGCCCGCCGCGGCGGCATCGTGGTTCTGCCGCAGGATCTTCCGATCCAGGCCGCCGCCGACACCATCGCCTTCGTGAAGAGCCGTTCGCTCACCGCCGACACCCCGGTCGTCCTGGACCCCGAGGGTTCGGTGTCCGACGCGCTCGCCCTGATCCACAAGCGCGCGCACGGCGCGGTGGTCATCGTCGAGAACGGCCGCCCGGTGGGCGTGGTCACCGAGCAGGCGTGCAGCGACGTGGATCGCTTCGCCCGGCTCAGCACCGTCGCGGACACCAACTTCGTCAGCGCGCCCGCCGACACCTCCCCGCGCGAAGTCTTCGGCCTGCTCGACGCGAGCCATTCCAACCTCGCGGTGCTGGTCAACCCCGACGGCACCCTCGCGGGCGTGATGACCCGCACCGGCACCGTGCGCGCGGGCATCTACCAGCCCGCGGTCGACGCCGAGGGCCGCCTGCGCATCGCCGCGGCGGTCGGCATCAACGGCGACGTGCCCGCCAAGGCCAAGGCCCTGGTGGACGCGGGCGCGGACGTGCTGGTCATGGACACCGCGCACGGTCACCAGCAGAAGATGCTCGAGGCGCTGGCCTCGGTGGCCGCGCTGGATCTGGGCGTGCCGCTGGTGGCGGGCAACGTGGTCTCGGCCGCCGGCACCCGCGACCTCATCGAGGCGGGCGCGGACATCATCAAGGTCGGCGTCGGCCCCGGCGCCATGTGCACCACCCGCATGATGACCGGTGTCGGCCGTCCGCAGTTCTCCGCGGTGGCCGAATGCGCGGCCGCGGCAAAGGAATTCGGCAAGCACGTCTGGGCGGACGGCGGCGTGCGGCATCCGCGCGACGTGTCGCTGGCCCTGGCGGCCGGCGCGGCCAACGTCATGATCGGCTCCTGGTTCGCGGGCACCTACGAGTCGCCCGGCGACATGCGCATCGATCGCGACGGCAATCGCTACAAGGAGAGCTTCGGCATGGCCTCCAAGCGGGCGGTCGCGGCCCGCACCGCCACCGATTCGGCCTTCGACCGGGCCCGCAAGGCACTGTTCGAGGAGGGCATCTCCAGCTCGCGCATGCGCCTGGATCCCGAGCGCCCGGGCGTGGAGGATCTGATCGACCACATCACCTCCGGCGTGCGCAGCTCGTGCACCTACGCGGGCGCGCGCAGCATCGGCGACTTCCACGACAAGGCCGTGCTGGGCGTGCAGTCCGCCGCGGGCTTCGCCGAAGGCCGCCCGCTGCCGTCCGGCTGGTGATCACCGCCTGACACACGCTGCCGAACCCGGCGGGAAGCCTCGGCTCCCGCCGGGTTTCGCTGTTTCGACCCGCCGCTGGTTCGAGGCCACGGTGCGATCGACGCGCGGAGGCTACGGGGCGCGGCCGCCGGGCTCCGGGCTCAGCAGCAGATCTCCCGCTCGCGCAATGACTTCCAGCCGCGTGCTGCCCGGATGATCCGCGGCGAGGAAGTGGCTGCCGATCGCGGCGCAGAAGGCGAGCAGACTGCGGGCCTCGACCTCGGCGGGATCCGAGCACACCGTGCCGATCGCGTCGCGCAGCAGCTGCATGCGCTGATTGTCCACGCGCCGCAGGCGTTCGGCGACGGCGCGATCGCGCCGGGCCCAGTCGCGCACCGCGAGGTCGATGGGCAGCAGGCGGTCGCCGGAGAAGGTCAGGCGCCCGGCCAGGCGCGCCCGGTCCAGGGGGTTGTCGCATTCGCGGGCGACGCGGTCGAGAACGTCGACGGTGCTTTCGCGTTCCCAGACATCGAGCATGGCGTCCAGCAGCGCGGCACGGTCGGCGAACCAGCGGTAGAACCCGCCCTTGGTCACCCCGAGCGACTTCGCCAGCGCCTCGACCCGGACGGCGTCCACGCCGCTCTCGGCGAGCACCGCCAGCCCGGACTCGACCCACGTCTCGCGGGGTGTGCGCAACGCTCCCATCGTGTGTTCCACCTCGCTCGATTACCTATTGTACGGATGCGTATAACGGGTCTAGCCTCAAGTTATACGCCACCGTATAACCCATAGAGGGGCAAAGTTATGGCATTCGGTTCCATCGGCGCGCTGCTGCCGACCGCGTCCAGACGACTTCCCGACTCCGAGCACACCGCACGCCCGTGGCGCATTCACGAGATCGCGCCCGACTTCGAGCTCGAGGACGTGTGGGCCTTCCGCACGCCCGGGGCCGGGCCGGACGACTTCCCCGTGATGCTCGCCGCGCTGCGGGCCGCCGACGCACCCGGCGAACGGTCCCTGCCCACCCGCCTCCTGTTCGCGGTGCGCTGGAAACTGGGCGCCCTGCTGGGCTGGGACGACCCGGAAAAGGGTGTGGCGAAACGGGTTCCGTCCCTGCGCGAGCGCCTGCCCGCGGATGTGCCCGCCACCCCGATCGCCCCGGAGCCCGGCGATCTGCCCATGGTCGAGCTCTACGAGCTGCCGAACGAGAGCGCCATGGAACTGGCCAACGCCACCGTGCACGCGGTCTGCCACCTGGGCTGGGTCCGCGGCGGGACCGGCGACTACGAACTGCGCATGGCCGCCCTGGTCAAACCCAACGGCCGGTTCGGACGGCTGTACATGGCCGCGATCCTGCCGTTCCGCTACCTCATCGTCTATCCCGCGATGACCCGGCAGTGGGAGCGCGCCTGGCGCGAGCGGTCCACGCTCGCCGCGCCCGGGCGATGAGCGCCGATCGCGTCCGCGCGCCGCGCCGCGCACCGCGACCCGGGCCGATCGTTTCGCACACGTAAAGAAATCCGTGACCCCGGCAGGCCGTGCTCACCGCGCGCGGACCTGCCGGTAGCATGACGAGGCCGGGCCGTGACGACCTGTCACGGTCCACCCCATGCGAAAGGAACCAGTTGTCACCCGCGTCCGAGGGCGCCGTTCAGGAGGGCTCCTCTACCGAGCCGGGTGACAAACCCGGCGCCATCGACTCACCAGCGTCCCGGACAGCCGGGTGGTGCTGACCGTGTCGGCCCTGCTCACCGTTCTGATGCTGATCGGTTTCATCGCATTGACCGCAGGCACCGCTTTGTTCGTAGCCGCGGAATTCTCACTCACCGCCCTGGAGCGCAGCACCGTCGAGTCGCACGCCCGCGACGGCGACCGGCGCGCCCGGCAGGTTCGCCGGGCCCATCGCACCCTGTCGTTCCAGCTCTCCGGAGCACAGCTGGGCATCACCATCACCACCCTGATCACCGGCTATATCGCCGAACCCGTGCTGGCCCGCATCCTGGAGCCGGTCTTCGAGGCGCTCGGGGTGGATGACGCTCCCGCGCATACCATTTCGCTGGTCCTGGCGCTGGTGCTGGCCACCTCGCTGTCCATGATCTACGGCGAACTGGTGCCCAAGAACATCGCCATCGCCGCACCGCTGGCCACCGCCCGGTGGACCGCCGGCCCGATGATCTGGTTCTCCACGGTCTTCCGCTGGATGATCAATTTCCTCAACGGCACGGCGAACTGGGCGGTGCGCCGGATGGGCATCGAACCGGCGGAGGAATTGCGTTCGGCGCGTTCCCCGCAGGAACTCGGCTCGCTGGTGCGCACCTCGGCCCTGCACGGCGCGCTCGATCAGCGCACCGCGCAGGTGGTGGATCGGTCGCTGCAGTTCGGCGACCGCAGCGCCGAGGAACTCATGACCCCGCGCGTGAAGATCGAGTCGCTGGATCTGGACGACACCGTCGCCGATCTCATCGATATCGCCGCGAGCACCGGATATTCGCGTTTCCCGGTGATCGACGGCGACCTCGACAACACGCTCGGCGTGGTGCACGTCAAACAGGCGTTCCTGCACCCCATCTCGGCGCGGCGCACGGTGAAACTGCGCGACATCGCCCAGCCGGTGCCCATCGTGCCCGCGAGCCTGGACGGCGACGAGGTGCTCGAGCGCGTCCGGCGCGACGGCATGCAGGTGGCCCTGGTGGTGGACGAGTACGGCGGCACCGCCGGCATCGTCACCATGGAGGACATCATCGAGGAAATCCTGGGCGATGTCCGCGACGAGCACGACGAGGAAGAACTCGACGTCCGCCGCACCTCACTCGGCTGGGACTGCTCGGGCCTGCTGCGCGTCGACGAGGTCTCCCGCACGACCGGATACGACGCTCCCGAAGGGGAATACGAGACCGTGGGCGGCCTGGTGCTGACCAGGCTGGGCCGCATCCCGGTCGAGGGCGACGAGGTGCTGCTGCCGCAACCCGGGAACGGCCACGCCCTGGATCCGCACACCCACGGCGGCTGGCTCGCCAAGGTGGAGCGCATGGACGGCCGGCGCATCGACCGGGTGCTGCTGCGCCCGATCGATGCCGAGGAACTGGCGAAGTGGGAGCACGACCATGGGTGATCTGACCGCCGTCGTGCTGACCTTCGGGCTGCTGCTGGGCAACGCGTTCTTCGTGGCCGCCGAGTTCGCCCTGATCTCCGCGCGCCGCGATCGCCTGGAAGCGCTTGCCGCACAGGGCAAGCGCAGCGCCAACACGGTGATCGAAGCCGCGCAGAACCTGTCCATGATGCTGGCCGCGGCGCAGCTGGGCATCACCATCTGTTCGATCCTGCTGGGCCGGGTCGGCGAGCCCGCCGTGGCGCATCTGCTCGAGGGCCCGTTCGGGTTGCTCGGCGTGCCGGACGGGCTGCTGCACCCGATCTCGTTCGCGGTGGCGCTGACCATCGTGGTGATCCTGCACATCCTGCTGGGCGAGATGATCCCGAAGAACATCGCGCTGGCCGGGCCCGAACGCTCGGCGCTGCTGCTGGTGCCGATGCATCTGATGTGGTTGCGCATCGCACGCCCGCTCATCGCGGTCTACAACATGGCGGCGAACCTGTCGCTGCGGGCGCTGCGCATCGAGCCCAAGGACGAATTGGACGCCACCGTCTCCTCGGTCGAACTGGCCGAGATGTTCGGCGAATCCCATTCCGAGGGACTGCTCGACGAGGAGGAGCACCGCCGGCTCACCCAGGCGCTGGGCTCGAGCGATCGCATCGTCGCCGATGTCATGGTGCCGCTGGCCAAGACCCGGTCGGTACCGCTGCGCGGGGACGGGACCACGCTCGGCGACATCGAGAACGCGGTGGCCGAGACCGGCTTCTCGCGCTATCCGGTGCGGGCGGCGGACGGTTCGCTGGTGGGCTACCTGCACGTGAAGGACGTGCTGGACCTGGTGGCCGACGACAAGGCCGGGCCGTCCACGCCCATCCCGCGCACCGATATCCGCCCGCTGCCCACGGTCGGCACCGGGGCCACCCTGTTCGAGGCCCTGGCGCGCCTGCGCCGCACCAACTCTCATCAGGGTCGCGTGGTCGACAGTCGCGGCAACACCGTCGGCATCGTCGCCCTCGAGGATCTGGTGGAGGAGTTCGTGGGCACCGTGCGCGACGCGACCCATCGCATAGCGGAGTAGTGGTGCCGGTCCTGCCCGATTCCCGTGTGCTCGCGCCCGCCGACTGGCGGGCGCGCGCCGCGGCGCACCGGGACCGGGTCGACGCCCTGATCGGCCCGTACCTCGACGCCCGGCGCGCCGGGGAGAAACACCCGGTGATCGATTTTCTGTTCACCTACTACGGGCACAAGCCCGCGCAGTTGCGGCGCTGGCATCCCGGCTACGGCGTCGCCCTGGCCGATGCCCCGGAGTACGCGGAATGGCGCGGGTACCACCGGGTTTCGCGGGATTCGGGGGCGGCCTGGACTGCCGATCCGGCGTTCCTCGGCAGGCGCCGGGGCACCCTGGAATTCGTGGCCGGGCTGCTGTCCGCGACGGCCACCCGGCCCGCGCAGCTCTCCTGCTTCGGCCTGCACGAATGGGCGATGGTCTATCGCAGCGACGACATTCGCCATCAGCAGGTGCCGCTGCGGCTCGGGCGCGCGGGCACCGACGCGGTCGTGGAGTCGATGCAGTTGCGCTGCACGCACTTCGACGCCTTCCGGTTCTTCACCCCGGGCGCGATCCCGCTCAACATCGAGCCCCTGACCCGTGACACCCAGGTCGACCGGGAGCAGCCCGGCTGCCTGCACGCGAACATGGACATCTACAAGTGGGGATTCAAGCTGGTCCCGCTGATCGACTCGGACCTGCTGCTGGACTGCTTCGAACTCGCCTGCGCCGCACGCGAACTCGACATGAAGGCGAGCCCCTACGACTTGTCCGGGTACGACTACGTCCCGGTGCGGATCGAAACCCCCGCCGGCCGCGCCGAATACGTCCGCGCCCAGGCGGATCTGGCCGCGCGCGCCGCACCCCTGCGCGAACGCCTGCTGGGCGCCTGCACGGCCCTGCTCGCCGCTACCGCCTAGCACCGGGAGCCGCGGCCCGGACGGGCCCGAGGCGGACACCCGCGGGCGGCACATCTCACCCGCGCAGCGACCCACCGAGACAGTTCACCGAGATCAACGCCCGGATGGCTGTCCACTTTCCTGTCCGGTTGCGGAGTTCGCCCGCGACGCGCCGGAATCCACGCCGGACTTCGATCACTCTCGGCCGCGTATTGCCTGGTCTGTGCACTCTGCCCAGGTACACGGAGATCATCGGGCCGACCGCGAATGACCCGACGCGCCCGATTTCAGCTGTCTGGGAAGATTTTTCGCTGACTCCCTACCGGTCGGTCAGTTTTTGGGTTACCGTCCGATCTGTAACCGTGACCACAGTCCGCGAAAACTGTGGCCCCGGTCATAACGGCAGTGGCAGTTGCTCAGAGGGAACGGGGGCACCGCGATGGGGCGGTTGTCGAGTGTTTGGCGGTCCAGGCCCGCACTACTGGCGGGGGCGGCGCTCATGTGCGCGGCGGTCCTGCCGATGAGCGGGGCGGGCGCGAATCCGCAGGCGGATCTCACCGACGCGGTGCAGCAGTTCTTCGATATCGGCCGGACCGCGGTTCCTCGGGCGGAGTGCGGAGGGGATGCGCTGCCCGAGACCGGAATCCAGGGCGATGTGTCCGCGGCCGACCGCAACAGCGGGCGCAGCACACAGGGTTACCGGTGCAATCTGTCGTTCGTCGGCGGATTCGTCGGCAAGGGCGCGGGCATCACGTCGGCGACCTTCGAGCACTGCTCGTACACCGGGTCGCTGTTCCCGGGCAACATCCTGGGCCCCGCGCAGGGCGTCCAGGTCCTGGACGTCTCCGATCCGGCCAACCCGGTGCTGACCGCGACCCTCACCGAACCGGCCATGCTGGCCGGGACGTGGGAGTCACTCAAGGTCAACACCGAGCGAAAGCTCTTGGTGGGCACCGCGGTTCCGGTCGGCATCGGCACCGGGTACCTGTCGGTGTACGACATCTCCGACTGCGCGCATCCGCGACTGCTCAACCCGGGACCGGGCACGAATCTGCTCATGCCGCTGCCGCTCACGACCCACGAGGGCGGGTTCTCCCCCGACGGGCGCACCTACTGGGCCTCGGGCATCGCGCCCGGCCTGGTGAGCGCGGTCGATCTGACCGACCCGAGCAACCCGCACATCATCTGGCAGGGCTTGACCGGAATCGAGGCGCACGGCTTCGGCATCAGCCCGGATGGCAACCGCATGTACATCTCGGCCCTGGGTGGATTCACCGTCCTGGACATCAGCGCCGTGCAACGCCGCGATCCGAATCCGCAGGTGCCCCATCTCGGCCGGACCTTCTGGACCGACGGCTGGGCCACCCAGCACAGCATTCCGGTGACCTACGACGGCGCACCCTATCTGTTCACCGTGGACGAGGGCGGCGCGGGCGGGGTCAAGCTCGTCGACATCGCCGACGACACCGCGCCGCGCGTCGTGTCCAAGATCAAGCTGGAGATCAACCTGCCCGAGAACCTGGACTCCTCGCTGGCCTCGGCCATGGGCGGCTCGGTGTTCTCCTACGATCCGCACTACTGCGCCGCGGACCGCCCCGACAATCCGACGGCGCTGGCCTGCGGCTGGCAGGAGTCCGGAATCCGCGTCTTCGACGTGCGAGATCCGTTCGCCGTCAAGGAGATCGCCTACTTCAATCCCCCGGCCCGCACCGGGCGCAACCTCGAACTGTGGAACTCCCCGCACGCGCTGGCCTCGATCATCGGCCTGCCCGCGATGCAATTCCCGGCCGTGGCGCGAGCCCTGCTGGAAGGCAAATTCGATCCGGCGCAAGCGCTTTCGGCCCGCACCGGCATGGTCGCCTTCGGCGATCTGTCCACCGACTGGTGCTTCGCGCCGCCGGAATGGCACGGCTCCCAACTCTGGACCACCTGCAACGACAACGGATTCATGGTCCTGGAACTCGCGCCCGAGGTGTACACCCCGCCCGCCGACCAGCGCTCGACGGTGGGATCGTGACGCCCGCGCGGGGGCTGCGCGCGGCGGCGCTGGGTGCGCTGGCGCTGCTCCTGGTCGGCGCGGGCGTGCTGCTGCGCCCGGCAATCATCCCCGAGAACCATTCGGCCCCGGCGGTTCTGGATGCGGTGGAGATCGGCTTCATCCAGGACATGACCGCGCACCACCAGCAGGCGCTGTTCATGGTGCAGCGCCTGGACGCCGCGGTCGATCCCACGATCACCCAACTGGCGCGGCAGATCGAGGACACCCAGCGCACCGAGATCGGCACCATGCTGGGCTGGCTGCGCCTGGCCAACGCCTCGCCCACCAACCCGCACCCCATGTCCTGGATGCCGGACGCCGATATGCCCGCCGGGCACGATCATTCGGGTGCGGGCGGCCTCATGCCGGGCATGGCGACCATGGCCGAACTGGACGCGCTCTCGGCCGCCCGGGGCACGGCCGCCGAGACCCTGTTCATCCAGCTGATGCTGCGCCACCACGCGGGCGGGGTGGCCATGGCCAAGTCCGCGGACGCCCTCGTCGCCTCCGGACCGGTCAAGGAGACCGCCCGCTCCATGATCACCGGGCAGTCCCAGGAGGCCGGGGTGCTGACCCTGCTGCTGGCCCAGCGCAACGCCCAGCCGCTGTCCTGATCGGGCGGGCATCGGCCGCCGGAGCACGCCTGTCATCCGCGGGCCCGGCGGCCGCTCGGCGCTGCGCACGGCCCAGGAACCGCGCTGATCCACCCGCGGGAATGGCGAGACGAATCCTGGTGCCGGACAGCGATTCGTCCGTAATGTCGGGCACATGACAGACGCGCGTGTGGCACTGGTGACCGGCGGCAGCCGCGGGATCGGGCGGGCCATCGCACTCGCGCTCGCGGCCGACGGCACGGACGTCGTGGTGAACTACCGCGCCGACGCCGCCGCGGCGGCCGAGACGGTCGCCGCCGTGCGCGCGCTGGAGCGCAGAGCGATCGCGATCCAGGCGAGCGTGGACTCGGTCGAGGACGACGAGCGCATGGTGGATCAGGCGCTGGACGAATTCGGCCGGATCGACATCCTGGTCAACAACGCGGGCATCGCCAGTCGCGGCCGGTTCGTCGCCGACACCGATCCCGCCGAACTACAGCGGGTGCTGGCCACGCACGCCCTCGGCGCACATCACGTCTCGCGACTGGTGTTGCCCGCCATGCGAACTCAGGCACGCGGAGACATCGTCATGATCTCCAGCGTCGCCACGCTCGCGAACGCGCCGGGCGGTGCGCCGTACAACATGGCCAAAGCGGCACTGGAGGCGCTGGCGTTCACCCTCGCGCAGGAGGAGAACCGGTACGGCATCCGCGTGAACGTGGTCGCGCCGGGCCTGGTCGACACCGACATGGGCCGGCGCCTGGTCAAGGCCGTCACCGGCGGCGGCGACATCCGCGCACTGGACGAGAGTTCCCCGTTCGGCCGGGTCTGCCGGCCCGAGGACATCGCCAATATGGTCCGTTTTCTGGTGTCCGAGAACGGCGAGTACATCAGCGGCCAGAAAGTGAATGTTCACGGCGGCGGTTCGGCGTTCGGCTGAGTCGCCGCGCCACGCCGGGTGAGCGTGTGCAACGGGTCACTCCCACCTGGGTCTTCTCCCCCATTACCGGGTCCGGCGCTATCGTCGAACGTGGTCACAGACTCAGGCACTGGAGGTCCCGACAGCATGACCAGTCAGCTGGACACATTTTCCATTCCGGCTCATATTCACGGATATCCCGACCTAGCCTTCGGTGGCTACGTCGCGGGTGTATTGGCCGGAAGGAGCGGAAACCTCACCACGCGTGTGGATTTCCGCCGGGTGGTCGCGGTCGACTCCCCACTCCGGCTGACGCTGCCCGAGAACGGGCGCACCGCGCTCACCACCATGGACGGCACCCCGCTGGTCGAGGCCACTCCCTCGATGCTCACCCGGTTCGCCCCGCCCGCGCCCACCTGGGCCGAGGCCGAGGCCGTCACCCGGTTCGCCACCAACAACCCCAAGCGCGCGGTCACCGACTGCTACGGCTGCGGTTCGGCGTGTCCGCCCGGGCGCGGCCTGCGCCTGTTCCCGTGGGGCCTGCGCGACCGCGACATGATGGCCGCCACCTGGACACCCGACGCGGGCCTCGCGGACAGCACCGGTCAGCTGCCGCCCGAGGTCGTGTGGTCGGCGCTGGACTGCCCCGGCGGCATCACCGCGTTCCACTTCATGCGCATGGGCCTGGGCGCGTTCACCGCCGCCCTGACCGCCACCCAGTTCGAGCCGATGTTCGCGGGCGTGGACTACATCTCGCACGCCTGGCCGGTCCAGCAGGAGGGCCGCAAGTACACCGTCGGTGTCGCGCTCTCCACCCGCGACGGCAGTCTCTGTGCCCTCGCCGAGGCCCTCTGGATCGAGCCGCGCCCTTCGCTCTGACCCGCTCCCCACACCGGTCAGGAATCGAGAAGCATCGGGCGCACCGCGGCGATTAGCGTGGTTCCCATGAACATCACCGCAGCTCCGAGCACTATCGATGCCATCATCCTGGAGTCCGGCGACCCCGCGGCGGCCGAGTCGTTCTATGCCGCCGCGTTCGGCCTCGGCGACCGAATCCGGGTGCGCGCCACCGACGCGCCGACCTCCGGTTTCCGCGGCTACGTCCTCTCGCTCGTGGTGTCGCAGCCCGGCACGGTCGACAGCCTCATCGGCACCGCGCTGGCCGCGGGCGCGAGTGTGGTCAAGCCCGCGAAGAAGAGCTTCTGGGGGTACGGCGGCACCGTCGCGGCGCCGGACGGCGCCGTCTGGAAGATCGCGACCTCGGCCAAGAAGGACACCGGTCCCGCGACGCGCGAGGTCGACGACATCGTGGTGCTGTTCGGCGTCGACAACGTCAAGGCCACCAAACAGTTCTACGTCGACCGCGGCCTGACCGTCGGCAAGAGCTTCGGCAGCAAGTACGTCGAGTTCGAGTCCGCGCCGTCGGCGGTGAAACTGGCCCTGTACGGCCGCAAGGCCGCGGCCAAGGACGCCGGCGTCGCCCCGGAGGGCACCGGCTCGCACCGGATGGCACTGGCCGGCAAATTCGAATCCTTCACCGATCCGAACGGTTTCGCCTGGGAGTCGATCTGAGGCCGGACTGCCGCCGGCCCGACGATCCCCTGCCGCCCGTGACAGCGCGGGGCGGCAGGGGATTTCAGCGCGACCGGGTCAGAGCCCGCTGACGTTCAGCAGTTTCTTCGGGGTGGTGCCGTAGGCGAAGAACTGCGGCGGATCGATGATCGCGGACGAAGCCTGTTGCAGCAGCCAGGATTTCACCGTCGCGGACGCGGTCTGCCCGAACTTGGATTTGTACAGTGCCGCCGCGCCCGCCACGTAGGGCGCCGCGAACGAGGTGCCCGCCTCGAGGGCGTTGCCACCGCCGGAGGTCGGGGCGGCCACGTACTGGCCCGGGGCGAAGATGTCCACGCATCCGCCGTACGCGCTGCTCCACACGGCGGTGCCGCCGCCGGGCGAGGTGAAGCTCGAATGCCGCACCACGTGATCGGTGTCGTCGCTGGCGCCCACCACCATCGCACCGATGGAACTGGCGGGGGTGTTGAAGCAGGCGTTCCAGTTCGAGGACGCCGCGTCGTCGCCGTCGATGATGTTGCCCGCCGACACCGCAACGAACACACCGGAACTCGCGAGCGCGTTGACCGCGTTCTTGAGCGCGGAGGTCTGGCCGTAGTCCACGTAGTTGGTCGAGATGACCGCGACCGACGGGCCCCGGGTCGGCGCGTCGTTCTTCACGAAGTTGATCGCGCTGATGAGGTCGGCCTGCGCGGGCACCCCGTCGGGCGTGTTGTAGGTCTTCACGCCGAGAATCTTGGCGTTCTTGGCGACTCCGTACACCGCACCGGCGGCGATACCCGCCATCACGGTGGCGTGATGGTCGGTCGGCGTCCCGGACAGACCGGTGGGATCGAACTTGTCCCAGACGATCGAGGCCCGGCCGCCGAAGTCCGGATGGGTGATGTCGAGCCCGCCGTCGATGACGTAGACGTTCACCCCCGTTCCGTCCGAGGTCGTGCTGAAACCGCCGTTCAACGGCAGCGCGGCCTGATCGATCCGGTCCAGGCCCCAGCCCGGATTCGCCTGGGTCTGCGCCGAACCCGTGCCCCCGGCGGCCAGGACCAGGCTCATGGCGCAGGCGAGTGTTCCGAGGGTGAACAACGATCTCTTCATCGAGCGGTGGATCCTTCGCTGTGGCGCGGGCGTCCCCGACGGCGCCCGTCTCCGATGAAGTGAAACGATCAGTGGTCACAACATGCAACGCGTGCGGGTGTCCCAACTTGGGACACCACGGGTTTCACCGAAACCGCACCCACGCAAAAGATTCCGTGCTAAAGCCCCGGCACAAGCCCGCACTTTCCGGGGCATCACGCACCGGGCAGGCGCGTCACCGGGCCACGAGTTCCGCGGCCCCGAAGGACACGTGGAAGCGAGCACACCACACCGTGACGCTGCGCAGCGCGGACAGATCGGCGCCGGCGGGAATCTCGTAGTTCTGACTTCCCTTGTTGCCCTTCAGACTTCCCAGGTCCACGTACGCGCCGTCGTCGAAGACGCCCCAGCCGTCACGACCCGGGAGCACCGGGGCGTCGCTCAGCCACACGTGCAGGTCGGGACCGTCGGAGGTGTCGAGATCAGCCAGGCGCAGGACGCGCCCGCCGTCGGAGAGCTGGATGATCTCGACGGCGCCGGAGGTGCCGTGCTCGTGCGAGATGAGCGTGCCGGTCGACAGCGTGCGGGCCGCAGGCACCCCCGGGGTGGTCGGCCCGGCCGGCACCGGAGCGGCCTCCTCGACGGTCGTGCTGGTGAACAGCCGCCACGGCTCCAGGTAGATCGCCCCGGCCGCCACGACCACCGCGGCGACCCCCGCCAGCGCCCAGGTGATCCGCGATCGCGCGATCCGTCGCAGCCACGCCATGTCTTCTCCGATGCCTCGTCGCGAAAGCTCTCCCGATCGAGTATCGCGACGCGGCCGGAGCGCGTCAGCCGCGCGGGCGGCCGTTCACCGATTCGTCAGAGGTTGCCGACGGTGTGTTCCAGGCGGCGGGCCACCAGTTCGCGGGCCTGCTCGCGCAGCGCGGGCCGATATCCGCTGGGGTACACCGGATCACCGGGGACGTAGGTCTTGAGAACCTCCTTGGCCAGGGTGATCTTGTGGACCTCGGTGGGCCCGTCCGCGATGGCCATGACCTGCGCGTAGTTCATCATGTCCACGAACGGCAGATCGGTGCTCACGCCGATGGCGCCGTGCAGGTGCATCGCGCGCTGGGCGATGTCGTGCATGACCTTGGGCATGGCCACCTTGATGGCGGCGATGTCGTGCCGCACCTTGCGATAGTCCTGTTCCTTGTCGATTCGCCACGCGGTGCGCAGCACGAGCAGCCGGAACTGCTCCATCTCGATCCAGGCTTCGGCGATCTTCTCCTGCGTCATCTGGAGGCCCCCGAGCACGCCCTTGCGCATGGGCCGCGACACCGCGCGCTCGCACATCATGTCAAAGGCCTTGCGCACCATGGCGACCGTGCGCATGGCATGGTGCACGCGCCCGCCGCCCAGGCGGGTCTGGGCCACGATGAACCCGAGCCCCTCGGCCCCCAGCAGCGCGTCCGAGGGCACCCGCACATCGGTGAAGCGCAGGTGCCCTTCGTTTTCCGAGAATCCGGGCACGGTGAAGTTGCGCACGATCTCGAGCCCGGGGGCGTCCGCGGGCACGATGAACATCGACAGCCGCTTGTGCGGTTCGGCCTCGGGATCGGTCACCACCATGACGATGTGGAACGAGGCGAATTCGGCGGCGGAGTTGAACCACTTCTCGCCGTTGATGACCCAGTCGTCCCCGTCGCGCACCGCCAGGGTCTTGAACGAGGTCGGGTCCGAGCCGCCGGTGGGCTCGGTCATGACGTAGCAGGAGCCGATCTCACCGTCGAGCAGCGGCTGCAGGTACTTCGCCTTCTGCGCCTCGGTTCCGAAGTGCGCGAGGATCTCGGCGTTGCCCGAATCGGGTGCCTGACAGCCGAAGACCAAAGGCGCCCACTTCGAGGTGCCGATGACCTCGTTGAGCAGGGCCAGCTTCACCTGCCCGTAGCCGGGGCCGCCGAGTTCGGGGCCCAGGTGACACGCCCACAGCCCCTGCTCCTTCACCGTCTCCTGCAGCGGCTTCATCAGCGCCCGGATCTCGGGGTTGGTGCGGTCGTACGGTTCGGGGTAGAGCAGATCGAGGGGTTCGACCTCGGTGCGGACGAACTCCGCGACCCAGTCCAGCTTCTTCTGGTACTCCGGATCGGTCTCGAAATCCCAAGCCATGGTCAGCCTTTCACTTGTTGACGACCGGTGCCGCGACACCGTCGAGGATGGTGGAGGTGAGAATCTCGGCGATCTCGCCGGGGGTGTGCTCGCCGCCGGGGCGGTACCAGGCGCTGACCATGTTGAGCATGGCCACCACGCTGTTGGTGACGACGTGATCGCCGGTGCGCACCTGCCCCGCGGCGTGCGCGTCGTCGAAGACCCGCTGCCAGCTGTCCTGGATGCCGTCGCGCAGGGTCTGCAGATCGGCCTGGCGTTCGCCGGTCAGCGCGCCCGCGTCCCGCAGCGCGATGGTGACCTCGTGCTGATGTTCGATGATCAGCAGCACGTGGGCGCGGATGAGGGCGCGCAGCTTGTCCAGCGGGTCGCCCGCGCCCTCGGCGATCGCGACCGCGGCGTCCAGCATCAGCTGGGTGTACCCGCGCCGGATCTGGAACAGCAGTTCCTCTTTGGAGCCGATGTGGTAGTACAGCGCACCGCGCTGGATGCCCGCCCGATCGCCGATCTCGGCGACGCTGGTGGCATGAAAGCCCTTCTCCGCGAACAGTTCCATGGCCGCTCGCACGATCCGCTCGCGGGTCTCCCCCGGGTTGGTCTCCGAGGCCGGGGGGCGGCCGCGGCGCCGGGCCGGAACCGCGCTGGTCATCGAATGCCGCCGTCGAGGGCCAGCGTCGCGCCGGTGCAGTAGGCCGAGGCGTCCGAGGCGAAGAACAGCGCCGCGCCGATGATGTCGGCGGGCGCGCCGATGCGCCCGAGCACGGTGTGCCTGCCGAGCTCTTCCTTCATCTCCGGCGGCCACGCCTTGGCGATATCGGTGTCGAACGCGCCGCAGCGAATGGTGTTGACGCGAACGCCCGGGCCGTAGGTCTGCGCGAGGCCGCCGCTCAGCGTCTCCAGCCCCGCCTTGGCCGCCGCGTACGGCACGGCGAGCGGTTCGGGCCGCACGGCCTCGATGGAGGAGATGTTGATGATCGAGCCGCCCCCGGCCGCGGCCATGCGCGCCCCGATCAGCGCCGAGAGCCGGAACGGGCCTTTCAGATTGGTGGCGATGATCTTGTCGAACATGGCCTCGGTCACCTGATCCAGGCTGGGGTACAGCAGCGACATGCCCGCGTTGTTCACCAGCACGTCGACCCGGCCGAATTCGGCGTACGCGGCCTCGGTCAGGGCCTCGCACTGCCCCCACTCGCCCACGTTGCAGGCCACCGGCAGCGCCCGCCGTCCGAATTTCTCCCGTACCGAAGTGGCGAGTGCGTCACACGCGTCGAGCTTGCGGCTGGCGATCACCACATCGGCCCCGACTTCGGCGAAGGCCAGCACCATCTCCCGGCCCAGCCCGCGACTGCCGCCGGTGACGACAATAACCTTGCCGGACAACGCTTTTCCCATACCTGGCACCTTCACACGTCCGAATCGGGAAATGTTCTACCCGGTACATTAAATGTACCGGGCGATACAATCAAGGGGATCGAGGGGAATCAAGAGCGGCCGACGCGCGCTTACAACAGGTGCGCCATCACCACCGGCCATACCCGCGAGTAACATGACGGGCGTACTTTTTGCACCCTTTCAACCGGCTATCTCGAAACGAGGCAGTAGATGACAGAGCGGATTCAGGTCGGCGGACTCCAGGTCGCGCGCGTTCTTCACGATTTCGTGAACAACGAGGCACTGCCCGGCACCGGCGTAGACTCCGCCGCGTTCTGGTCGGGTGCCGAGGCCGTGATCAACGACCTCGCCCCCGTTAACCGGGCTCTGCTGGCAGAGCGCGACGACATCCAGGCCAAGATCGACGAGTGGCACCGCGCCAACCCCGGCGCCGGCTACGACAAGGCTGCCTACAAGCAGTTCCTCACCGAGATCGGCTACCTGCGTCCCGAACCGGCCGACTTCCAGATCGGCACGGTCAATGTGGACGCCGAAATCGCCACCACCGCGGGCCCGCAGCTCGTGGTCCCGGTGATGAACGCCCGCTTCGCCATCAACGCGGCGAACGCGCGGTGGGGCTCGCTGTACGACGCCCTGTACGGCACCGACGCCATCTCCGAGGAGAACGGCGCGGAGAAGGGCAAGGGCTACAACAAGGTTCGCGGCGACAAGGTCATCGAGTGGGCCCGTAACTTCCTCGACGACGCGCTGCCGCTGATCACCGGGTCGCACCTGGGCACGAGCAAGTACGCCATCGTCGACGGCGAGCTCGAGGTCACCCTCGAGGACGGCACCGACATCGGGCTGGCCTACGCGGACACCCTGGTCGGCTACCTCGGCGACCCCGAGGCCCCGACCTCGCTGCTGTTCGAGCACAACGGCCTGCACATCGAGATCCAGTTCGATCCCGAGTCCCCGGTCGGCTCCACCGACGCCGCGGGCATCAAGGACGTCGTGCTGGAGTCCGCGGTCACCACGATCATGGACTTCGAGGACTCGGTCGCCGCGGTCGACGCCGAGGACAAGGTCCTGTGCTACTCCAACTGGCTCGGCCTCATGAAGGGCGATCTGTCCGAAGAGGTCTCCAAGGGCGGCAAGACCTTCACCCGCACCATGAACCCGGACCGCGTCTACACCGCGCTCGACGGTTCGGAGCTGGTGCTGCACGGCCGCTCGCTGCTGTTCGTGCGCAACGTCGGTCACCTCATGACCTCCGACGCGATCATCGACGCGGCCGGCAACGAGGTCCCCGAGGGCATCATGGACGGCCTCATCACCTCGCTCATCGCCAAGCACGCGCTGAACGGTGAAGCGCGCGTGAGTAATACGCGCACCGGCTCGGTGTACATCGTGAAGCCGAAGATGCACGGCCCGGACGAGGTGGCCTTCACCAACGAGCTGTTCACCCGCATCGAGGGCGTGCTCGGCATGGAGCGCAACACCCTCAAGGTCGGCATCATGGACGAGGAGCGCCGCACCACGGTCAACCTCAAGGCCTCCATCCACGCCGCGGCGGACCGCGTGGTGTTCATCAACACCGGCTTCCTCGACCGCACCGGCGCCAAGCTCCACGTCAACTACCGCAATCGAGAGACGATCCTGGCCTTCGCC
>NZ_JBEXUS010000095.1:0-30976 GCF_040614455.1 Nocardia sp. NPDC005978 | reverse complement strand
GCTTCGCGCCGCCGCCCGCCGCCGCGGGAGCCGGTGCGCCGCAGGCGAGCCCGGGTGCACCCGTGCGGTTGACCAAGGGGGAGGAGCGGCTGCCGGTCGACATGCGGAAACGGTTGTCCCTGCGCAAGGAGCAGGTGGCGGTCTCACTCGCCAAACACGGTGTGCCGCAGCTGACCGCGCGGGTGATCCTGGTGCTGGACGCGTCCGGTTCCATGGCCATGCTCTACAGCAAGCAGGTCGTGCATCGGGTGGTCGAGCGCATGGCGGCGGTCGCCGCGCAGCTGGACGACAACGGCGCGATGGCGGCGTGGACCTTCGCCAGCAACTGCGCGCGCCTGCCGGATCTCACCATCGGTGATCTGCCGCAGTGGCTTTCGCTGCACGTACGCGGCGGCGAGTTCAAGATCCTGCCCGGTTCGGGGCGCAAGAAGCTCCAGCCCGGTCAGGTCGACATGCGCCGGATCGGTATCCAGAACGAGGAGCAGAAGGTCATCGCCGAAGTGCGGGCCCAGGTCCGGCACGAGCCGTCGCCGCTGCCGACGCTGGTGCTGTTCTTCTCCGACGGAGGCGTCTACAAGAACGCCGAGATCGAGGCCGAACTCCGTGCCGCGGTGGAGGAACCGATCTTCTGGCAGTTCATCGGCCTCGGCAGCAAGGCGGGCTACGGGGTCCTGGAGCAGCTGGACACCATGGCGGGCCGCCGCGTCGACAACGTCGGCTTCTTCGCGGTCGACGACATCGACACGGTCACCGACGCCGAGCTCTACGACCGCCTGCTCGGCGAGTTCCCCTCCTGGATCAACGACGCCCGCCGAGCGGGCATCCTGCGCTGAGTTCCCCGGGTTTCGCCCCGCGCAGCGTTGCTGTGCGGGGCGACGAGTTGTCGCACGTACCAGCGGTTGAAGGTCAGCGGCGCACCGGAATCGTTCAGCCCCGGGTTCGGCTCGCTCCGTCCCCGCCCGATCGCCGGACAAACCGCTGCGGCGTGCGGCCTGCTGTCCTCTGCCACTGTGACCTGCGCTGCGGGGTCACGCAGGTCCCGGTGTGGTGCGACCTCGCCCGGCGCCGCGCTCGGATCAGCTTGCGCGGTAGTGGTGTGGCTTCGACCGGAAGCTGGGGATCAAGGGCGGGTGGTCAGGTCGCGGGCTCCCGTTCGGGGGAGGTCAGTCGTTCGGCCTCGTCGAGCCAGTTCAGGTACCAGCGGGTGAAGGTCACCGGTGCGCCGGAATCATCGAGCAGCGGGGTCATTTCGGCCCTGTCGACCCGATCGTCGGACCAGATCCGGCCGCCGTGCGGCCCGGTGATCACCAGCCACTGGCGCATGGCGCAGCCCAGGTGGCAGATCGCGGCCGCGCCCGCGGTCAGATCGTCGCTCCACCACACGGCCGTGTACCGCTCGTCCCAGGCTTCGTAGACCAGGTCGAACTCGTCCTCGTCGTCGAACTCGTCTTCGTCCGGCTCCTCGGCGCGCAGGGCGGCGAGGAGTTCCCGGTCCGGCCCGCGCGCGGGGAACGGTTCGGCCAGCCTGCCGAGTTCGGTCAGATCCGCGCCGTCGCCGTCCCAGCGCCAGCGGCCATCGACCCGCCGCACCGGGAACAGCCCGTAGGACGGTCCCGCACCGCCCGCGCCGACCTCGAGCAGGAAGGCCCGGTAGTCCGCGGGCAGCGACGTCCCGATCTGCGCCTCCAACTCGGCGACCTCGCCGGGCGACAGCACCGGATCGAGCTCGAACCGGTGGCCCTGCATGCCGAAGATCGAGCTGTTCGCACGCCCGAGTGCCGCGACGCGCTCGCGCACGCCGTCCCAAATCCGATCGCTCACCCGCGGCAGCCTAGCCGCACTTCGCCCCGCGGCGGCTCAGAGATCGCGGCGCATGACCGTGCGCGGCCAGCGATCCAGGCCGTACTCGGCCTCGCCCTTGCGAATCTTGCTGAGCCCGGGGGTCAGGTCCGAATCTTCGATGATCTGGAAGCCCAGCCGTTCGTAATACGGTGCGTTCCAAGGCACTTCGACGAACGTGGTGAGCGTCAGCGCGCCCAGGCCCGCTTCGCGTGCGAACCGGCCCGCGTGTTCGATGAGCTCGCGGCCGATGCCCCGGTGGGCGGCGTCCGGATGCACCGACACCTGGCCGATGTGCTCGGTCTCGTCCACTTCCTCGCTGATGAGGTAGGCGATCGGGGTGTCGCTGTCGTCGTCCACGGCCACCCAGGCGCGCCCCGCGCGGCGGTGTTCCTCCAGCATTTCGATGGTGGGCGGATCATCTTCCGCGATCTCCGTCATGCCTACGGTCCGGAAGGGTTCTCCGGCCGCGGCCTCGATGTTCTGAAGGGTGGGGAGGTCGTCGAATCTCGCCGCACGAATGCGCATTTTTCGAAACTAGCGCACCCGGGCGGCGGATTCACTCCGATACCCGGTTCGCCGCCCCCAGCACGGCGGACAGCAATCCCGGCAGCGCGGCGTCGACGTCGTCGAACCGCAGGCGCTGGCAGGTCTGGCCGTCGATCATCACCCGTTCGGTGAGCCCGGCCTCGCGCAGGATCTTGAAGTGGTGGGCGGCGGTCGACTTGCCGATGGTCTCGTACAGGGCCGAGCAGCGCAGCGGCCCGCCCGCGTTGCCCAGCCGGCGCAGCATTTCCAGGCGCACCGGATCCTGGAGCGCGCCCAGCACGGCCGGCAGCGGCGCCACCGGCAGGACGGCGGGCAGGGGGGACTCGTAGTGCAGCGCTTCGATGTCTGCCATGAGCTACCTCACTCGAATATCGGGTTTGACGACGATCGAACCAGGAGTAGCGTCAGGTTCGATCATTATCAAACTTACCTGATGGAGGCTTCGATGGCAGCGTCAGTGACGCACCCGGGCCGGGTCGACACGCAGGGCAGCCAGACGTGGGCGTACGCGCTGGTGCTGGCCGCCAGCGGCGTCGCGCTCGGGGTATCCGGCGCGCCCGCTCCGCTCTACGGGCTGTATCAGCAGGAGTGGCATTTCTCCCCGCTGACCACGACCTTCGTCTTCGCGGTGTACGCCGTGGCCGCGCTGGCCGCGGTCCTGGTCTCGGGCCGCATCTCCGACGTGGTCGGCCGAAAGCCCGTGCTGCTCGGCGCTTTCGGCATCATGATCGCGGGCCTGGTCGTCTTCCTGCTCGCGGACAACGTGGCCATGCTGCTGGTGGCCCGCGCCCTGCACGGCACCGCGGTCGGCGCGATCGTGGTGGCCGGGGCGGCCGCGCTGCTGGATCTGCGGCCCCAGCGCGGCGCGCGCTCGGGCCAGCTCTCCGGGGTCGCCTTCAATGTCGGTATGGCCGTGGCGATTCTTGGCTCGGCGCTGCTCGCGCAGTACGCCCCGCACCCGCTGCGCACCCCGTACGTCATCATCACCCTGGTCTGCCTGGTCATCGCCGCGGGCGTGCTGCTGCTGCGCGAGCCGCACACCGCGCGCACCAACGGCCGCATCCGCATCGCCAAACCGGCCGTGCCGCAGGAGATCCGCGGGGACTTCTGGTTCTCCGCGCTCGGCGTCATGGCCGCCTGGTCGGTGCTCGGGGTGCTGCTGTCGCTGTATCCCTCGCTGGCCGCGGCCCAGACCGGCATTCACAACCTGGTCTTCGGCGGCGCGGTCGTGGCCTCCACGGCGCTGGCCGGTGCGATCACGCAGCTGTTCGCGACCGATATTCCCGCGCGGCGCGCCGCGATCGCCGGTGACATCGGCATGGCGATCGCGCTGGTGCTGACCATTCCCGCGCTGGCCACCGGCCGCTGGGGCCTGGTGCTGCTGGCCGGGTTCGCCCTGGGCGCGACCTTCGGACTCGGCTTCGGTGGTTCGCTGCGGCACCTGTCCAACGTTGTGCCGCAGCACAAGCGGGGCGAGACCATGTCCGCCTACTACCTGCTCGCCTACTCCGCCATGGCGCTGCCGACGGTGCTCGCGGGCTGGGCGGCGACCACCTGGGGCATCGAGAACATCTTCCCGTGGTTCGTGGGCGCGGTGGCCGTGGCCTGCCTCGGTGCGGCCGGGCTCGGGCTGCGGCGGCAGGTGGAGACCGTTCCGGTCGCCGCCGAGGTCACCGAACCGCAGTTGCCCTAGCGGGCCGATCGCGCCCCCGGAGCCGTATGCGGGGGCTCGGCGTCCGCGCAGCACGGCCCGGTGGGATCCGCTCGTTCGGCGTCGCCGCCCGCGGCCCGGACCTGCGGTTCCAGCGCGAAACATACTGCCCGAGATCGCATATCGGGCCATGCTGTGCGTTTCGCGGGACCGATCGCTATCCTTCCGCTATGCGGTGGTGGGCGAGGTTCGGTGGGTCGTTGAGCCGGACGGTGAATCGATCGGCGCTGTTGTTCTCGGTGCTGGCCGCGGTGCTCGGCACCCTCGCGCTGCTCGGCGTCACGTGGTGGCTGCTGTGGCGTCTGCTCGGGGCGCAGGCCGAAACCCCGAGCAGGGTGGAACTCACCAAGATTGCCCTGGCGCTGGCGGCGGGCATCGGCGGCGCGGTGGCGCTGGTGGTGGCCTACCGGCGTCAGCGTGATCTCGAGCGCGGGCGCTTCGCCGATCTGTTCGGCGCCGCGGCCAAGCAACTGGGCGATTCCGATGTGGCCGTTCGCATCGCCGGGGTGTACGCGATGGCCGGGGTGGCCGACGAATTCTCCGCGGTCGGCCGGCGGCAGCAGTGCGTGGACGTGCTGTGCGGGTATCTGCGCCTGCCGTACGCGCCGGACGAGGGCGTCAGCCACCTGGTGTCCAAATCCCAGCGCATCGAGGATTCCGGGACCGCGGTGGAGCGGGTCTACCACTTCCGCCAGAACGATCGCCAGGTGCGCGAGACGATCGTGCGCGTGATCGCCGACCGGCTCCGGCGCACGGCCCAAACCTCGTGGTCCACCTGCGATTTCGATTTCTCCGACGCGACCTTCGAGAACGCCGACTTCTCCGACGCGGTCTTCGCGGGCCGCAGCACGCGGTTCAGCAACGCCGGCTTCACCGGTTCGCGGGTCACCAGTTTCGAGCGGGCGCGGTTCCTGGGCGCGCGGGTCACCTTCCGCGGGGCCATGTTCCGCGGGTCCGAGACCACGTTCGAGCACGCGCGTTTCGCGCACACCCACATCGCGGCCGCCGAACGGGACAGCGCGGGCACGACCTTCATCGACGCCACCTTCGGCGGTTCGGTCACCTTCGACAACGCGGTGTTCGGCGGCGGGCGGACCGCGTTCACCCGGGCCAGATTCGCGGGGGAGCGCACCGGATTCGCCGGTGCGCGCTTCGCCGCCGACCTGACCTCGTTCGAGCGCGCCATGTTCGACGGCGATCGGGTGACCTTCACCAGCGCCGAATTCACCGGGGCCCGTACGAGTTTCATCGCCACCCGGTTCTTCGCCGAGGCGACCGCGTTCGACTGCGCGCAGCTGGGGGCCAAGACCAGGTTCCGGGCCGGTCGCACCCGCGAGGTGTCCTTCGCGCGGGCCGAGCTGCACGGGAAGATCTCCTTCGCCGACGCGGTGCTGGGCGGGCGCGCGGTGGTCTTCAACGGCGGTGACTTCTTCGGCGAGATCTCTTTCCGCCGTGCGGTGTTCGAGGCCCGCGACATCAGTTTCGAACGGCCGAAGGCGTGGGTCGGGGTGCAGGTCGACTGGGCGGGCACACCCGGTGCGAAACCGGCCAACGTTCGCCCGGAGCAGTGGCCCCCGCCGCTCGCAGACACCCCGCCCGCGGTGACGGCGGGCAAGGACGCGGTCAAGGAGAAGGCGGGCGCGGATTCCGCGGGCTGATCGGGGCGGGTGCCCGGAGACGGTCCGAGTCGAACTCGGCGCCGGGGAGCGTGATCCGGGTTCCGACCCGCTGCCCGGCGCGCCTGATACGGGCGGCCGAATCAGCGAGCGGGGAACCGCAGCAGGCGGTCGTCGCCGGTGCGCGCGTCACCCCGGCCGTCGCGGTTGGAGGTGCCCACCCAGAGGGCGCCGTCCGGTGCGACCGCCACCGCGCGCAGCCGCCCGTAGCGGTCCTCGAACCGGGCGCTCGGTTCCCCGGCCGTGCCGTCCCGCAGCGGGACCGTCCACAGCCGCTCCCCGCGCAAGGCGGCCACGTACAGGGTGTCCCCGGCGATGGCGATCCCCGACGGCGAGGCGTCGGCGGGCTTCCACACCGTCACCGGGTCGGTGAACCGCCCGCCGCGGGTGTCGCCCCGCCCTTCGACCTCGGGCCACCCGTAGTTGCGCCCGGGCTCGATGAGGTTGATCTCGTCGAAGGCGTTGCGCCCGAACTCGGCCGCGAACAGCCGCCCGTCCCGGTCCCACGCCAGCCCCTGCACGTTGCGATGCCCGAGGCTGTAGACCGGCGACCCGTCGATCGGGTTCCCCGGTGCGGGCGCGCCCTCCGGGGTCAGGCGCAGGATCTTCCCGTCCGGGTTCCCGGCGTCCTGGGATCGCTCGGCCTCGCCCGCGTCCCCCGTGCCGGCGTACAACATGCCATCGGGCCCGAAGGCGATGCGCCCGCCATTGTGGTTGGCGGCCTTGGTGATTCCGCTGAAGATGACCTCCGGCTGACCGTCGAGCCGGAATCGGACGATGCGATTGTCCTGCGCGCCCGTGAAATACGCGTACACATACCCGTCGCGCGCATACCCCGGCGAGAGCGCCAGCCCCATCAGCCCGCCCTCACCCGACGCTTCCACCCCCGGCACGAGATAGACCTGTTCCGCCGCCCCCGCGCCCACCCGCACGATCCGCCCGCTGTCCCGCTCACTCACCAGCGCACCCCCGTCGGGCAGAAACACGATCCCCCACGGCGTGTCCAGCCCCTGCGCGATCTCCTGCCCCGCCCCGAGGTCCACCGTCCCGTTCGCCACACTGCCCGCGGTGGTCGCCGCGGTGGTCGCCGCCGTCCCGCCCGGCGGAGGATCCGCCCCGTCCCCGCAGCCCACGGCCACGACAAGCAGCAGCATTCCGGTCACGAGTCGAACGGGAACGGCACCCATCCCCCCATCCTGCGCGAAAACCCCCGCGAGCGCCGCTCCCAGTGCGTCCCTGCCCCGTGTTCGCCCCACCCGGCCCGGCCCGCGAGCTCGGGCGCGTACACCTCAACGGGGCCGGGGAGTTCACCATGCCGTCGCCCCGGCGGGTGTCGACCCGAACGGCGAATCATGCTCCGTGGGTGGGGGTTCGGTGTTCGTCACATTGCCCGGGCTCGGGTGGGTGCGATAGCTTGCAGGCGCAGCGGGTTGGGAATTGTAGGCGATTCCACGTGTGGGGTGGGGAGTTTCGGACGTGCAATCTGTGCTGATCGGCATGGCGGTGGCGCTGCTGTGCGCGGCCGCCGTCGGGGGAGGGTTGGCGATCGCGAGAGTGCGACGGGTGCGGGGGAATTCCCCGCCCGGGCGGGCCGCGTTCGTGGCGCGGGTGCTCGCGCCGGCCATGGCGGTGCTGGGGTGGGCGGTGTTGATCGGCACGCTGATACCGGTGCTTGGGCCGCCGACCGGTGACACCGTCGCCGGGACGGCCGTGCCCGCCGCGCCCGGACTGATTCCCGCCGCCGTCGTCACCACGCCGACGAGCACGAAACCCGTTGCCCCCGATCCCATGTCACTGCTGAAGCCCGGCGACTGCGTCGAGGTGCCGATGGAGCGCACCACCGACGCGCAGGGCCGCACCGCCTGGCAGCCGGGTAGCCCGGTCCAGGCGGACTGCAACACGGTGGACGCGAACTACCGTGTGCTGCAGACCGGTCCGGGCGAGTGCACCGACCCGCTCTACAAACTCGAGTCCAGCCGCCGCGACCGTTCCGGCAATCTGATCTACCGCCTGTGCCTGGCCTTCGACTGGCGCGTCGGCTTCTGCTACGACACCGCCGACATGGACGAGCCCGCCAAGGTGGCCTGCGGCAGTCGCGGGGCCAATGTCGTGCGGGTCACCGCCGTACTGACCGACACCACCAGCGGCGCGGCCTGCCCCCGCGACGACCAGGGCGCGGTCTGGGTCGTCTGGGACAAGCGCCGCATGACCGTCTGCTTCCGCGGCTCGGACAAACCGGGCCACTGATCGGCGTGTGTCCCGGCGATCGGGGTCTGGCCCCGCCCCGCCCCTGCGGCCGGGCGGTGCGCGTTCCAGGCGTTCCGGGAGACCTCGCTCTGCCTTGCGGTCGGGCGGCCGGGCGGCGCGTGTTCCAGGTGTTCCGGGTGACCTCGCTCTGCCTTGCGGTCGGGCGGCCGAGCGGTGCGCGTTCTGGTGTCCCGGGTGACCTCGCTCCGCCTTGCGGTCGGGCGGCCGGGCGGTGTGTGTTCTGGTGTCCCGGGTGACCTCGCTCCGCCCTGCGGTCGGGCGGCCGGGCGGTGCGCGTTCCAGGCGTTCCGGGAGATCTCACTCAGCCCCGCGGTCGGGCGGCGCGCCCCGGCGTTCCGGGCGACCTCACTCCGCCCGCAGCCGCCCCACCGTGATCACGTCCGGGATCAGCCACTCCGGCACCGGCCGGCTCACCTTGCGCTGGTCGACGACCTCGAAACCGGCGTCCGACAGCAACTTCCGGGTCTCGCGGGGCGAGGGCGCGTGCGCGGGGAAGCGCGGGCTGCGGGTCAGGCGCTGGATGGGTCGCACGGTCGGCGCGGAGGGGTGCATGGTGGCGATCGCGACCAGGCCGCCGGGAACCAGCACCCGCGCGAACTCGCGCAGCGCCACCGGGTGATCGAAGAAGTGGAATGCGCTGGTGGACACGATCGCGTCGAGCTCGCCGGCCCCCAGCGGCAGCTTCTCCGCCGCGGCGTTGCGCCAGTGCACCGCGGCCGAGCGGGCCCGGCCCTGGGCGAGCATGCCGGTGGAGGCGTCCACGCCGTACACGACCTCGGGCTTCAGTTCGCGGGCGATGCGCGCGGTGAGAATGCCGGTGCCGCAACCGATATCGGCGATCCGCCGGGATCGGGCCGCCCGCAGTTCGGCGATCACCTGATCCTGCGGCGGCAGGTAGACCGCGCGCTGCAGGGCCGCGGTGTCGTAGGCGCGGGCGACGTTGCCGAAGAACCGGGTCACCACGCTGTTGAGGCCGCGATTGCCCGCGGTGTGGGACGTGCTGTTCATGGGTGCTCCTATCCGGTCCCATCGAAGCAGATTTTCAACTGTCTGGGAAGGTTCACGGCCCTGCGCACCGGCGGGCCCGTGGAGTAGCGTCTGGCGCATGAGGATTCGTGGTGCCGTACTGGAACGAATCGGGCAGGCTGCGCCCTTTGCGAAGTCGAAGCCGATCAGCGTGAGCGAACTCGACCTGGGTGATCCCGGCCCCGGCGAACTGCTGGTGCGCATCGAGGCCGCCGGGCTCTGCCATTCGGATCTGTCCGTGGTGGACGGCAATCGGGTCCGGCCCGTGCCCATGCTGCTCGGGCACGAGGCCGCGGGCCGGGTGGAGGCGGTGGGCGATCCGGACGGCGACATCGCGGTCGGCCAGCGCGTGGTCATGACCTTCCTGCCGCGCTGCGGGGAATGCTCGGGCTGCATGAGCGAGGGCCGCACGCCGTGCCTGCCGGGCAGCATGTCCAACAACGCCGGGGAACTGCTCGGCGGCGGCCGCCGCCTGCTGCGCGACGGGGAAGCGGTGCACCACCACCTCGGTGTCTCGGGTTTCGCCACGCACGCCGTCGTCGATCGCCGCTCGGTGGTGCCGGTGGACGACGACGTGCCCGCCGACGTCGCCGCGGTGCTCGGCTGCGCGGTGCTGACCGGCGGTGGGGCGCTGCTGAATTCGGCGAAGCCCGGCCCGGCGGACCGCATCATGGTCGTGGGTCTCGGCGGCGTCGGCATGGCCGCCGTCCTGGTGGCGGCCGCGCTGCGCGAGGGCACCGGCCGCGAGGTCATCGCCGTGGACACCGTCGGCGACAAGCTCAAGGCCGCCCTGGAACTGGGCGCGAGCGAGTCCTACACCCCGGCCGAGGTCGCCGAGCAGGGCATTCAGGCCGAGATCGTGATCGAGGCCGCGGGCAATGTGCGGGCCTTCGAGACCGCGGTGAACGCGACCGCGCCCGGCGGCACCACGGTCACGGTCGGCCTGCCCGCCCCCGACGCCCGCGCGAGCATCTCCCCGCTGGCGCTGGTGGCCCAGGGCCGCTCGATCATCGGCAGCTACCTGGGCTCGGCGGTGCCCGACCGCGACATCCCGGAGTACGTGCGCATGTGGCGTGAGGGCAAGCTCCCGGTGGAGCGGCTGATCTCCGCGCGCATTCGCCTGGAGGACATCAATCAGGCCATGGACGACCTGGCGGCGGGCCACGCCCTGCGCCAGGTCATCATGTTCGACTGAGCCGCAACAGATTCCGGACCGCGATCAGCGCACGTCGATGCTGATGGTCGCGGTCCGGGTCTGCGCGGGCAGCTTGGTGGTGTCCACCAGCAGGATCTCACCCGAGTCCTGCACGCCGTTGGGCAGCGTCTTGGCCTTGAGCTTGAACGGCGGCTGCTCCCCGGTCGCGCCCTCCAGCCCGAAGTCGCTGTCGTTGGCGATGTACAGCGTCTTGCCGCCGTCGGTGGTGGCCACGCCCTCGACCTTGTCGTGCCCGAAGAACTTGCCGTCCGGGTTCAACCCCGAAACCAGCGCCGACAGATCGAGATTCGACTTCTTGGCCACGGTGGTGATGCCTGCCTTCTGCAACGCGGTGATCCCGTCCGCGGTCGGCACCGCGCCCACGTAGGTCTCGAGCGCCTTACCCTCGACGAGCAGTCCCCGCGCCGGATCGTACTGCGCCCCCGGCACCTTCGAGTCCGGCCCGACATCGGTGGCGCCGCTGATGTCGATGGTCCACAGCTTCTTGTTCGCCTTGGGCGCCTTGTTGCCGTCGCGCTCGTCGACCAGGAAGGTGGTGTTGCTCAGCGCGGTGATCTCCGAGACCGCCAGCTTCTCCTTCGGATCGTGCAGCGGGTACACGAATTCCTTGACCGCCTTGGTCTTCAGGTCCACGGTGACGATGCGGGTCATCGGCACCTCACGCGCGGAGGTCAGGCCGGGCGTGGTGAGCCCGCTCTGCACGACGCCGACCAGGGTGCTGCCGTCGGGGGTGACGGTCAGGCCCTCCATGCCCTGATTGGGCGTGCGCAGCGACAACTCCCCGGGCAGCCCGCGTCCCGGCGACAGCCGCTCCAGCTCCACGCCCTTGGCGTCGAAATGCACCAGGAACGGCCCGTATTCGTCCGAGACCCAGAAGGTGCCGTCGGCGAGCGCGACCAGGCCCTCGCTGTCGATGCCGTGATCGGTGGGCGCGAGCACGTTGCCGTTCAGGTCGCGCATGGTCTCGCCGGTGTCGGCGGACAGATCGACCAGCCCGTTGAAGGGCTGCCCGGCCGGATTCTTCAGCGGGATGGTCGATTCCACCGTGGCCCGGGTACCCGACAGCTTCAGCTTGGCGATGGTCGGTGTGAAATCCGGTGTGACGGCCAGCTTCTCGTTCTTGCCCTTGCCGTCCACGTTCGGCCCGCGATCGGTGAGCCCGTAGAACTCGTCCGTGGATCCGGGCACCGGGACGAACGCCGAGCCGAAGGCGCTGCCCTGCACGGTGACCCCGCCGAACTCGCCCAGCGGCTTGACATCGGTGGTGAACAACCGCACCGCGTCGGTGGTGGTGACGGTGATGCTGTCGCTGCCGGTGTACCCGGCGGCCGGGGTGTAGACCAGCGCGCCGTCGATGCGGCGGGTCAGGCTGCCGTGCTGCGGATCGGCGAGCGCGACGGCCGCGCTGCCGCCGGTCTTGCCGAGCAGCTCGTCCAGGGAGATCACCAGCGGCTGATCCTTGGCGGCGGTGAAGTCGGCCCCGGCGTCGGCGGAGCAGCCGGCGGTGACGGCGGCGGCGCACACGGCGGCTGCCACGAGCGCGGTACGGGTATTGCGGCGAATTCTCACCAGCGATGCCTATCGCGCCGAATCGTCCGCCAGTTGACCGCGCGCTGAACATTTGCCCGCACCCCGGGAGTGACACCGGTCATGCGGGTCAAGGGGGTCCGACCGCGCCGGACGCCGGGAGGATAGGCTCGATCGGCACCCGTGCGGGTGCGCAGGCGATGTAGGCGTAGAGGAGACCAGGTGACCACGAACCGGATCCGGGTGGGTGTGCTCGGGGCGCGCGGCAAGGTCGGGCAGGCTATCTGCGCCGGTGTCGAGGCGGCCGCCGATCTGGAGCTCGTGGCCCAGGTGGACAAGGACGACGCGCTCGAAGCCTTCGTCGAATCCGGCACCCAGGTCGTCGTCGACTTCACCCACCCCGACGTGGTGATGCCGAACCTGAAGTTCCTGGTGGAGAACGGCATTCACGCCGTGGTCGGCACCACCGGCTTCGACGCCGACCGCCTCGAGCAGGTGCGCGGCTGGCTCGCGGGCAAGCCGGAGACCGGCGTGCTCATCGCCCCCAACTTCGCGATCGGCGCGGTGCTGTCCATGCGCTTCGCCGAACAGGCCGCCCGCTGGTTCGACTCGGTCGAGGTCATCGAACTGCACCACCCCAACAAGGCCGACGCGCCCTCGGGCACCGCCTTCCGCACCGCCGGCATCATCGCCGCGGCCCGGGAGAAGGCCGGGGTCGGCCGCAGCCCCGACGCCACCAGCCAGGAACTCGAGGGCGCGCGCGGCGCGGATGTGGACGGCGTGCGCGTGCACTCGGTCCGCCTGGCCGGTCTGGTCGCGCACCAGGAGGTGCTGTTCGGCACCCAGGGCGAGACCCTGACCATTCGCCACGACTCCATGGACCGCACCTCGTTCGTGCCCGGCGTGCTGCTCGGCGTGCGCAAGATCCCGCTGCTGCCCGGTCTGACGGTGGGCATCGATCCGCTGCTCGACCTGTGAGCGCCGCCGACCCGAAGAAAGTCAATCGCGACGTCCTCAAGGTCGTCGCGTTCATCGGGGTCATGGCCCTGGTGCTGGTCTTCTACTTCCTGAGCCTGGGCCACCGTGCGATCTTCCTGCTGACCACCGACGACGAGCAGTACAGCGGGGTGATCTTCCGGGTCGTCGGCGTCGGCATCCTGATCCTGCCGTTCGTCGGCCTGTGGGCGCTGTCCTCCACGCTGCGCGCGGCCTGGGATCACCAGCGCCTGGCCCGGCGCGCCCGCGAGGAAGGCTTCGAGGTCGACGTCTCGGACCTGCCGCGCCGCCCGTCCGGCCGGCTCGAACGCGCCGCCGCCGATCAGCTCTTCGAGACGGTCAAGACCGAATTCGAGGCCGATCCCGACAACTGGCGCACCAACTATCGCGCCGCCCGCGCCTACGACTACGCGGGCGACCGCACCCGCGCCCGCGAGATCATGCGCCGCGCGGTCGACCTCGAGCGCGCGGAACGCACCGCCGCACAGTCCTGAACGGATACTTGCCCTTTGGGCTGACGGGCCGCCACGCGCGGCGCTGACCAGGCACCGCGCACGGAGCTGCTCGGCGGTCCGGATCAGCACCCGCCGCGGCCTCGATCCGGCTCGGCGATCCGCAGCGGTACGTCGTCCTCCCGTCATTCCGAGTGCCCGCCGCCCGGGTCCCGCGGCGGCGGGCGATCCCGTCAGCGGGGCGGGTGCGCGGCGCGCCAATGGTCGGCGATGTCGATCCGCCGGGTCAGCCACACGCCCTCGTGGGAGCGCACGTAGTCCAGGAATCGGGCCAGCGACGCGGCCCGCGCGGGCTTGCCGACTATGCGGCAGTGCAACCCGACCGACAGCATCTTCGGCGCGCCGGCCACCCCTTCGGCGTACAGCACGTCGAAGGCGTCGCGCAGATACGCGAAGAACTCCTCGCCGTTGGCGAAGCCCGCGGGGGAGGCGAACCGCATGTCGTTGGTTTCCAGGGTGTACGGAATCACCAGGTGATCGGTGTCCGCGACCCGCACCCAATAGGGCAGGTCGTCCGCGTAGGAGTCCGAGTCGTAGGCGAAGCCGCCGTGCTCGACGATCAACTCCCGGGTGTACGGGGAATCGCGCCCGGTGTACCACCCGCGCGGCGGCGCGCCGAAGAGCTTGGTGATGATCGCGACGGCCTCCGCCAGATGCGCGCGCTCGGTCTCGCGATCGCTCATCTGATACGAGATCCAGCGTAGGCCGTGACAGGCGATCTCGTGGCCCAGGCGGGAGAAGGCCGCCACCACCTCGGGGTTGCGCTCGAGCGCGCGGGCCACCCCGAAGACGGTCAGCGGGATGTCCCGCTCCTCGAACAGCCGCAGCACCCGCCAGACCCCCGCCCGGGACCCGTACTCGTAGATCGTCTCCATCGACTGGTGCCGATTCGGAAACGATTGGGCGGGAACGATATCGGAGAGGAAGGTCTCCGAGCCCGCGTCGCCGTCGAGCACATTGTTCTCCCCGCCCTCCTCGTAGTTGAGGACGAAGTTCACCGCGATGTTCGCATTGCCGGGCCAGTGCGGATGCGGGGGATTCGGGCCGTATCCGACCATGTCCCGGGGGTAGTCGAGATCGAAATCGCTCATCGGCGTTCCTCCTGTCCGTCCGCGAAGTACTGCGCGCGCAGGCGATCTCGCGCGTCGGCGGTGAGATTCCCGATCAGCCGCAGGCGCGCCAGCCCGCCGTCGGGGAAGGCGTCCAGGCGCACCGCGGTGACCGGCGTCGCCGACTCGATCGCGAAACGATGCCGGGTGTCGGGCTGTAGCACGGTGCGCGGCAACAGCTCCACTTCGGACCCTTCGGCCGTGATCCCGGTCAGCGCGGCCGCCCCGGGACTGTTGTACAGGAAGTACGAGGTGTCGATCTCGGCCAGGGTGAGCACACCCGCCCCGGCCAGGCGCACCAGCACCCAGTCGTTGCTGTCGCGGTCGCGCCGCCGCGCGGTCTCCCAGCCCTCGCCCATGCTGCGCGCCGGACCGGGCATGAGCAGTTGCTGCGGATGGGAGTAGAACCGATTCGAGCAGTCCTGTACGAGACCGCCGTGCTCGAGCGCCGCCAGGTCGAAGGGGCCCGAATCCAGCAGCAGCGGATCGGGTGTCGCGATGCCGTGCACCCGCAGCCGGGCGACGCCGCCGTCGGGGAAGATGCGCAGGCGCACGTGGGTCCAGCGCCGGGACGATTCGACCGGGAACGGATTGCGCGCGTCACCGAGCACCTCGGAGCGTTCCACGATGGTGGTCCAGTCGGTGCGCGCGGCCAGTTCGGCGGCGGACGGATAGCCCTGCACCGCAAGGGCTTCCACCGATGCCTCCGGGGGATAGTTGCCCTTGAACCACGCGGTGTCCACCACGATCCCGTGAATGATCCCCGGCACGCCCAGTCGCACGATCGCGGTGTCGCAGTCCGATTTCGCGGGGGCGTCACCGCCCGCGCCGCGCCGCCGCCGGGTCTCCCACCCGTCGTACACCTGCCCCCTGTGCCCGAAAGTCGCGGGCGCGTACACCGATTCCGTTGCCCGGACGAGATTTTCCTTCTCCGCGAACGACTCGTCGTTCGCCCACACCACCGCACCACCCAGGGTGCGCACCGCCAAATCGGGCAGCAGCGTGAAATCAGTCTCGCTCATAGCGCCGGAATCTTCCTCTCTCGCAATTGACGCAGCACCTCGACGGTGGCCGCCGGGGTCAGCGCTGTCACCTCATCGGCCTCGATCGCCCCGCAGTCCAGTCCGCGCAGCACGACCGTGGCCAGGGCCTGGGCGGTGGCGGGTTCGTCGACCACCGCCCCGCCGCTGCGCTCCAGATACCGCCCGATCCGGGGCGCGGCCACCTCGAGCGCGCTCCGATAGAAGGCGATGGTCGCCAGCCAGCGCGTGACCAGGTGCCCGGCCCCCATGTCCCAGCCCTGGTAGTAGCCCCGTTCCAGCGATCGGGTGACCAGCCGGTAGTGCCGGGCCAGCGCCTCGCGCACCTGCACGTCGGAGCCGATCGGCAGCACCTGGGTGGAGCCGTCGCACACCCACACCCCGGTCTGCGCGGCGGCTGCCTGCATGACCGCCTTGGCGTGGTCGGCGACCGGATGCTCCAGGGACTGGAACTGCGGGGCGATACCGCAGGCGGCGCTGTAATCGTAGGTGCCGTAGTGCAATCCGGTGCAGCGCCCGGCCGAGAGCGCGATGGCCCGGGCCACCGTGGCGGTGCCGTCGGCGGCGATGACAGCCTGCGGACTCTCGATCTGCAACTCGAATCGCAGGGACCGCTCGGGCAGCCCGTGCGCGGATTCCATGGCCTGGCACAGCAGTACGGCCGCCTCGGCCTGTTCGGCCGCGCGAATCTTGGGCAGGGTGAACACGAATCCGGGCGGCACCCCGCCCGCGCCCTCCAGCACCTTCTCCAGCGTGCGCACCGAGCGGCCCCATTCGGCGGGGGTGAGCCCCTTGGTGCGAATGCCGCGCGAGCGGACCTGTTCCGGCAGCGCGGCCAGTACCGCGCCCGCGCGCACGGCGTCCCGGTCCTCGACCTCGTCCGCGCGCGTACCGTAGCCGTCCTCGAAGTCCAGCCGCAGATCCTGAATCGGCCTGGCGCCCAGCATCGTCCGGGTGCGCGCCAGCGCCTGCGCCCCGCCCAGTTCGGTGAGCAGTTCACCGTGCCCGGCGGCCAGCTCGATCGCCGCCGCACCCCACTGCCCCGGCAGCCCGGCGTCCGCCTCGGCCGCGCTCACGTACGCGGTGTGGATGGGCTGGCCGGACCGATCACCCGGATAGCGCTGTGCCAGTTCGGAATCGAGGGCCCGGATGCGGCCTTCGAGATTGCCCAGCACATACGACGGCAAACTCACGCGCGCGGCTCCTTGTCATCGGTGGAGAATTCGGCGAGCAATCCGGTATACCGCTTGGGCAGCGGCGCGGCGTACTCGCCGCGCCCGGATTTGCGCAGCCCCATGGTGACCAGCGACTGCACGGTCAGCGTCGCCGCCGCGACCCCGTCCACCACCGGCACGCCCGTCTCCCGGGTCAGGTACTCGCACAGATCCGCCATGCCCGCGCAGCCCAGCACGATGGCGTCCGAGCCGTCCGCCGCCACCGCTTCGCGGCACGCGTCGGCGATCACCGTGCGTGCCTTGGGATCCTCCAGTTCCAGCACCGGGATCTCGCACGCGTGAATGCCCAGGCAGAACCGTGCCATGCCGTACCGTTCGGCCAGTTCGGCGGCCCGCCCGCGCGTGCGGGCCAGGGTGGTGACCACGCTGAACCCGCGCCCGAGATGGCTCGCGGTCTGCATGGCGGCCTCCGCGACGCCGATCACCGGCCCGCGCGCCAGTTCCCGGGCCGCGTCCAATCCTGGGTCGCCGAAACACGACAGGACGTACCCGTCCACGCCCTCGGCCTCGCCGCGCGCGATCTCCGCGAGCAATCCGGGTACCGCGAGCGCCTCGTCGTAATGACTCTCGATCGAGGCCGGGCCCATGGCCGGGTGCACCCCGTCGACCAGGGTGCCCGGTGCGGCGACCGCACGCGCCGCCGCGGCGGCCATGACTGTCATGGCCGCCGTGGTATTGGGATTGATTACTCGAATGAGAATGTGTCTCACCTACTTTCGATCGTCTCCGGGGTCGTGATGCGCAGTGGTCCGCGGGTGGCCAGCAGGTAGTAGCAGCCCAGTGCCAGGCCGCAGCCGATGAACCAGCTGTACTGCGCCGCGGTGTACATCCCGGTGATACGGCCCGAGGTCAGCACCGGGAAGACCGCCACCAGCGCGCCGATGATCGTCGTGGCGACCGCGGCCGGATTGTATCCACCCCGGTACCAGTAGGTTCCGCTCCTGGACATGGTGAACAGCTCGTCCACCGCGACCCGCTGTTTGCGCACCAGGTAGTAGTCGGCGATCAGGACGCCGAACAGCGGTCCGATGAACGCGCCGAGCGTTTCCAGGGTGTAGTGGATGACATCGGGATTGTTGTACAGGTTCCACGGCGTGATGAGCACCGACCCGATCGCGGCGATCATGCCGCCCATGCGCCAGCTGATGCGCTGCGGGCTCACGTGCGAGAAGTCGAAGGCGGGGGAGATGAAGTTGGCCACGATATTGATGCCGATGGTGGCGATGGTGAAGGTCAGCGCGCCGAGCACGATCGCGAAGGTGTTGTCGATGCGCGCCACGGTCGCCACCGGATCGGTGATGAGCTCGCCGTACACCGGAATGGTCAGCGACGCGGTGACCACCACGAGCAGCGAGAACACCAGGAAGTTCACCGGCAGCCCGAGCAGGTTGCCGCGCTTGACCGCCGCGAAAGTGCGCCCGTACCTGGAGAAGTCGCCGAAGTTCAGCATCGGGCCGGAGAAGTACGACACCACCAGCGCGATCGCGCCCAGCATCACCGGCACCGCCGACCAGCCCGTCAGGGTGACCCGCTGGCCCATGTTCAGATCGATTCCGCTCCAGCCGGCCTTGTAGATCAGGTAACCGCACAGGATGAACATCACCACGTAGACCGCGGGCCCGCAGAAGTCGATGAATCTGCGAATCGATTCCATGCCGCGCCAGAACACCGCCGCCTGCAATACCCACAGGATCAGGTAACTCGCCCAGCCCAGCGCCGATAATCCGAGAAATCCGTAATCGGCGACCACCGCGTACGGCGCCAGGTCCGGAAACAATTTGATCAATGCCACATTCAGCGCCGCCGAGGCGAGAAAGGTTTGAATGCCGTACCAGGCCACCGCGATCAGGCCGCGAATAATGGCCGGGATATTGGCGCCCAGCACCCCGAACGCACTGCGGCACATGACCGGATAGGGCACGCCCGTCACCTGACTGGGCTTGGCCACCAGGTTGCACAGCCCGTACACGATGGTGATGCCCACGACCAGCGCGACCAGCACCTGCCAGCTGTGCAGGCCGAGCGCGAACAGGCTGCCCGCGGTGACGTAGCCGCCGACCGAGTGCACATCCGACATCCAGAAGGCGAAGATGTTGTAGGTGCCCCACGTCTGCTTTTTCAGCGGCGCGAGGTCGTCGTTGACGAGCCGCGGGTCGTAGTCCGGAACACCGGTCGCTACGGGGGTCTGCACACTCGGTAATTCCGGCGCAACGGTATCGGTCATGTCGCACATCCGATCTCGAAATGTTCCGGCATCGCGGAACGTCGTGTGCGAAACGGTACTGAGCGGGTATTGCCCCGGCGTTGCGAAAACTATATATCTTTCGGCGGCGTCGAATCTGCGAACAATCCGGTATCGGTGGGCAGTCGCGACAGTACTCCGTGCAGGCGCGTGTGATGCGCGGCGGTGGCCGCCAGCAGGGCCTGCGCGTCCCCGGCCACGAAGGCGGCCAGCTGCCGGCTGTGGTCGGCGTGCAGCACCACCCGGTCGCCCGCGGAGGCGTGCACCATGGGCTGCACCGGTTCGGTGATGTTCCAGGCGTATTCGAGCATGTGCAGCACCCGCGGCATGCCGGAGGGCCGCACCAGCGCGAGGTGGAATTCCCGGGTCTCGCGGTGATAGGCGACCGCGTCCTGGGCCAGTGCGGCCTGTTCGAGCCGGGCATGGGTCGCGGTCGCCAGGTCGTGATCGGCCGCGGTGGCCCGCCGGACCGCGGCCGCCAGCGCGGCGGTCTCGAGGCTCTCGCGCACCACATAGAGTTCGCGCAGCTCGGCGGCGGTCAGCAGGGTGACCTGGTAGCCGAAATTGGCCTTGTGCTCGACCAGGCCCTCGCCGATCAGCACCTGCAGCGATTCGCGGACCGGAATCACGCTCACCCCGAACGCGCGCGCCAGCTCGCCCAGCGGCAGTCCGGCGCCCGGGGGCAGGTTGCCCTCGCGGGTCAGCCGGCGCAGTTCGTTCAGGATCTCGGGCTGCGAATAGCCGCGTTTGGCGTCTTCGGCCGGGGTGAAGGTCGGCAGTACGGGTAGCCGCGGGCGCGGAGGCATCGGACCACGGTAGCGGTCCGATGGATTTTTCACAGTTCGGAGGCGTCGTATCCCAGGGCCTTGAGGGCCAGCTCGTGCAGGGTCGTGCGTTCGCGCGGGGTGAGGCGCACCAGCAGCGCGTCGGTGGCCGCGGCGATACGCACATCGGTCTCGAGGCGTTTGCGGTCGCCGGCGGGGGTCAGCGCCAGCCGGTACTTGCGCCGATCCTGGGCGTCGCGGGTGCGGCTGACCAGACCCGCCTTCTCCAGGGTGTCGATGAGCCGGACCACTTCGCTGCGGTCGATGGCCAGGGCGTCGGCCATGTCCTGCTGGGTGATCTCGGTGAATTCCGCGAGGTAGGTCAGCACCCAGTGTTCGCGCAGTTCGGTGCCGAGCTCGGCGTGCACGCCCTTGTGCAGCTTCCCGAGGGCGTACGTGGGATATCGCAGCAGGCCCCGGGGGTGGTAGTCGCGGTCGTCGGTCACCCGCCGATTATATCTATTGTTGAGTTACTCAATCATTGTTAGCCTCAGCAGTGGAGGAACTCAATCACAACCGTAGGAGGGGTCCGATGACGCGTATGCGTTCGGATACCAATGCCCCCAACGACTTTCAGGAAGAGACTGCGGATCCGGACCGGATTCCGTCCCATGTGTGGCGCACCGCCGCGGTGGTGGTCTTCGGCGCGGTCATGGGCATGCTCGACACCTCGCTGGTGAACATCGGCCTGCACACCATCGGCGCGGACCTGCGCGCCGATCTGGCCACGATTCAATGGGTGGCCAGCGGATACCTGCTCGCCCTCGGTGTTTCGCTGACCCTGTGCGGCTGGCTGGCCCGGCGCGTGGGCGTCGGGCGGCTGTGGCTCATGGCCCTGGCCGGCTTCACCGTCGCCTCGGCGGCCTGCGCCTTCGCGCCGACCGCGGGCTGGCTCATCGCGCTGCGCATCGTGCAGGGCCTGGCCGCCGGGGTCATGATTCCGGCCGGGCAGACCATCCTCGGACAGGCCGCCGGACCCGCGCGCATGGGCCGGGTCATGGGCGTGGTCGGCATCGCGGTGGTCGGCGCGCCCGCGCTCGGGCCGACCATCGGCGGGCTGATGCTGGCCCACTGGAACTGGGAATGGCTGTTCCTGATCAACATTCCGTTCGGGCTCGTCGGACTGGCCCTGGGCTTTCGCTACCTGCCGCTGGGCAAGGGCGCGCCCGTGCAGCGGCTCGACCTCGCGGGCCTGGCGCTGGCCGCCGGTGGTGTGACCGCCGTGGTCTACGGACTGTCCGAACTCGCGGTCGACACCGCGTCGGCGCTGGTGACGGTCTGGCTCCCGATCGTCCTCGGCCTGGCCGCGCTCACGGGATTCGTGCTGCGCACCGCGCGCAGCGCCCGCCCACTGCTGGACGTGCGCATGTTCACCGATCGGATCTTCGCCGCGGCCAATACCGCAGGCTTCTTCGCGGGCGCGTCCATGTTCGGGGTCATGGTGTTGCTGCCCCTGTACTTTCAGGTGTTGCAGGGCCACGGCCTGATTCGCACCGGACTCTCGCTCATGGCGTTCGGGATCGGCGGGGTGGTGACCGCGCCGCTGGGCGGGCGGCTCGCCGATCGGTTCGGCGGCGGCGTGATCGCGGTCGGCGGCAATCTCGCGGTCGCGGTCACCATGGCCCCGTTCGCCTTCCTGCCCGCCGACGCCGATGTGGTCCTGGTGCAGGCGCTGCTGTTCGCGGCCGGGGTGGCGACCGCGCTGGCCGGATTCCCGCTCATCGCGGCCGCCTACGCCGCCGTGCGGCCCGAGCAGCTGCCCGACGCCGCGGCCTTCGTCAACATCCTGCAGCGGGTCGGCGGCGCGGTCGGCGTGGCCGTGATCGCGGTGATCCTTTCCCGCGCAACGGCATCGCGGTGGGACCTGGTTTCGGGCTACCACCTGGCCTTCGGCGCGGTCACGGCGATGTCGGTAGGCTCGGCGGTGGCGTCGACCGTCCTGCGCCGCCATCAGCGACGCTAGTCACGATCGCGGATGCCCCGCCCGGGATTATTCGGGTGGGGAAGTGGGTTCTACCCAAGCCGAAATGACACTCTTCGTGAAGGAGGCGGCGTGAGCGACACGCGCAAGGCGATTCTGGCCGGTGGCTGTTTCTGGGGCATGCAGGATCTGATCCGCAAGCAGCCGGGGGTGCTCGAGACGCGAGTGGGTTACACCGGCGGCAGCAATGATCGCCCCACCTACCGCAACCACCCGGGCCACGCCGAGGCCGTGGAGATCGTCTACGACCCGGCCGTCACCGACTACCGGGCGCTGCTGGAGTTCCTGTTCCAGATCCACGATCCGACCACCCTGGACCGCCAGGGCAACGACATCGGCTCGAGCTACCGCTCCGCCATCTTCTACCTCGACGAGGACCAGAAGCGGGTCGCGCTCGAGACGATCGCCGACGTCGAGGATTCGGGCCTGTGGCCCGGCAAGGTGGTGACCGAGGTGACGCCCGCGAGCACGTTCTGGGATGCCGAGCCCGAGCACCAGGACTACCTCGAGCGCTACCCCGAGGGGTACACCTGCCACTTCCCGCGCCCGGGCTGGAAGCTGCCCAAGCGGCAGTCGACCTCCAGCTGACGCGGGGCCCGGATCCGGCGGTTTCATCCGCCGGGCCCGGCCGGTAGTCCGGGCCGCCGGTTCATCCGAACCGGCGGCCCGTTGCGTTGGCTCACCGGGCCGCACGTGCGCTCGGCCGAACGGGTCCGGGCACCTGCGTCCGGTGGAGTCCGGCACGCCCGTTCCAGTGGAGCGCCCGCGTCGGCTCGGGTGACCTGTCGCGCCGATTGCAGTGCAGTGCTTCGTGTCTGCTCCGGTGGATAGCTCGCGCGGGTTCAGCGGTGTGCTCGCGCTGGCGCATGTGGAACTCCCTCGTCGAGGCGCGCTTTCGGGCGAGATCTCCCTCGAACACGGTGGCGCCCGGCCGAAGCGGTGCCCCGCACCGCCTCCGGACGCATGCCGCGATGGCGAAGGGATCATCCGGACACGGCGCTAGGCTCGACCCCGTGCCGACGCTGCTGCTGATCCACCACACGCCGTCCCCGCATATGCAGGAGATGTTCGAGGCGGTGGTGGCCGGGGCCACCGACCCCGAGATCGTCGGCGTCGACGTCGTGCGGCGGGCGGCGCTCGCGGTGACCGCGAGCGATGTGCTCGCCGCCGACGGCTATCTGCTCGGCACGCCCGCCAACCTGGGCTACATGTCCGGCGCGCTCAAGCACGCGTTCGACACCTTCTACTACCCCTGCCTCGATTCCACCGGTGGCCGCCCGTACGGGCTGTACATCCACGGCAATCAGGGCACCGAGGGGGCCGAGCGCAGCGTGCTCGCCGCCGCCACCGGGCTCGGGTGGGAGCCGGGCGCGGCGCCGGTGATCCTGTCCGGGCCGCCGGGCAAAGCCGATCTGGAACGGTGCTGGGAACTCGGGGCGACCCTGGCCGCCCAGCTCATGCCGTGACCGCCACCGCGGTAGCGATTCTGGTGGCCGGGGCGCTCGTCGCGGCCGCGCTGCTGGCCTGGCCGCGCACGCGGCGCTCGGTGACGACCCCCGCCGAGCGGGCCGTGCACGCCGCCCTGCACACCGCCGCGCTCGCGGCAAAGCCGCTGCGCCGCGGGCTCACCGTGGAATCGGCCGAGGCGGCCGCGCCGCATCTGCGTGCGCTCACCGGGGCCGAGGCGCTCGGTATCGCGGGCCCGGACGGTGAGCTATTGGCTTGGGACGGAAAGCATTTCGGGCTGTCCGAGGTCTTCGGCTCCGCCGCCCGGCGTGCGATTACGGGAGAGCGGTCGGTCCTGATCCCCGGCGACGACGGATACACCCTCATCGTCCAGCCGTTGGTGAGCGAGCACAGCGGCATGGTCGGCGCGATCGGTGCGGTGACCCGCGAACAGCCCGGTCCCGGTCTGCTCGGCGCGGTCGCCGAAGTCGCCCGATACGCCTGCGGCCAGATCGAATTGGCCGAACTCGACGCCTCGCGCGCCCGCCTGGACCGCGCCGAGGTTCGCGCGCTGCGGGCGCAGATCAGCCCGCATTTCATCTACAACGCGCTCAACACCATCGCCTCGTTCGTGCGCACCGATCCGGCTCGCGCCCGCGAACTCATCCTCGATTTCGCGGACTTCACCAGGTACTCCTTCCGCACGGCGGGCGAATTCACCTCCCTCGCCGACGAATTGGGCAACATCGACCGCTACCTCGCGCTCGAGCGCGCCCGCTTCGGCGACGCCCTGCGCGTGCGGCTGCAGATCGCACCCGAGGTGCTGACCGTGGTGCTGCCGTTCCTGGCCCTGCAGCCCCTGGTCGAGAACGCCGTCCGGCACGGCCTGGCGGGCAAGCCCGGCGGCGGCACGCTCAGCATCCTGGCCGAGGACGCCGGCGCGGACTGCGTCATCAGCGTCGAGGACGACGGGGTCGGCATGGATCCCGAACTGCTGCGCTCGGGCGCGCTCGACGCCGTCGAAACGGGCTCCGGCACCGCCGAATCCGCCCACGTCGGCCTGGCCAACGTCGACGACCGGCTGCGGGCGGCCTTCGGCGACGACTACGGCCTGGTGGTCGAGACCGCACCGGGATCCGGCACCAAGGTCAGCATGCGGGTGCCCAAGTTCCGCGCGGGCATCCGCGCCTGAATCGTCCGTATCGCCCGGGCTATTCCGTTCGCTGCCGTTACTATGTACCGACTGTGACCAGGACCAGCGAGAACTCCGCCGGCGCGCTGCGCGTGCTCGCCGTCGACGACGAATCCCCGGCCCTGGACGAGCTGGTCTACCTGCTGCGCGCCCAGCCCGGCATCGGCGAGATCCACGCCGCGGGCAATGCCACCGGCGCCCTGCGGCTGCTGCGCGCCCACCAGATCGACGCGGTCTTCCTCGACATCAACATGCCCGGTCTGGACGGCCTCGAACTCGCGGGCATCCTCACCGAGTTCGCGCGCCCGCCCGCGGTGGTGTTCGTGACCGCCCACGAGGACCGAGCCGTCGCCGCCTTCGATCTCGGCGCGGTCGACTACCTGCTCAAACCCCTGCGCGAGGCCCGCCTGGCCGAGGCGATCCGCCGCATCGCCGCCGCCCGCGCCCAGCCCGCTCCCGCCGCGGTCGCCCCCGACCCGCACGAGGTCATCCCCGTCGAGCTCGGCGGCGCGACCACCCTGGTCCCGCGCGCCGGCGTCAGCTGGGTCGAGGCCGACGGCGACTATTCCCGCCTGCACACCACGACCGGCTCCCACCTGGTCCGCATCCCCCTCTCCGAACTCGAATCCCGCTGGCAAGACGCTGGTTTCGTACGCATCCACCGCTCCTACCTGATAGCCCTGCGCCTGGTGACCGGCCTGCGCACGGTAGGCACCGGCACGGTGGTCTGCCTCCAAGCCGAAGGCACCGCCCGCGCGGTGGAGCTCCCCGTGAGCCGCCGCCAGGTCCGCGACCTGAAACAACGCCTCCTCCACCCCCGCCCCGGCCGATGACCCCCGCTCCCCACCGCCCCGGCCCAACGCCCGCGATGTCATCCCGCGCCCACGGCCTGCCGATCGCCCGGCTGCTTGTCGGGCTTCGTGATCTGCGGTGCGGTGAGGCCAGGACGACTCCCGTGACGGCGCACGGCGGGGTACGGACGACCGCCGCGGCGTCGTCACGCATCCATGGCGCGCAGACCCCCGCGCAACCCGACGGACCCCGCGCATGACGGGGGAGCAGCGGCCGCGGGAGCGGGTCGTGCTGGCGGAGAGGCGGGGTGCGCGGCTCGTGCGGACCCGGGTCGAGGTGGCCGAGCAGACCGAGATCGGGGCGGCCATGATCGGGGGGTTGATCCGGGCGCAGTTCGGGCTGGCGGTGCGGGTCGCGTTGGTCGTGGTGGGGGTGTTGGGAGCGTTGCCCTTGTTGTTCACGTTGGGGCCGCTCGGGGCGGCGACGGTTTTCGGGGTGCGGGCGCCGTGGCTGCTGCTCGGGGTCGCGGTGTATCCGCTGCTGTACGCGGCGGGGCGGGTCTTCGTCCGGCTCTCCGACCGCAACGAGCAGGACTTCGGCGAATTGACCGGGGACTGAGGTGAACTCGCAACCGGTGTCAGGGCTGACCGTGGCGGCGCTGCTGCTCGCGGCGTTCGCCAGCATCGCCATCGGCGTCTACGGCGTGCGCCTGGCCCGCACCACCTCGGACTTCCTGGTGGCCTCGCGCTCGGTTGGCCCGCGCTGGAACGCGGCCGCCATCTCCGGCGAATACCTCTCGGCCGCATCGTTTCTCGGCGTGGCCGGGCTGATCGCCAAATACGGCGCCGACGCCCTGTGGTACCCGGTCGGCTTCACCGCGGGCTACCTCGGACTGCTGCTGTTCGTGGCCGCGCCGCTGCGCCGTTCCGGGGCGTACACCATGCCGGACTTCGTGGAGTTCAGGCTCGGCTCGCGGCCGGTGCGCAAGCTCGCCGCCCTGGTCGTCGTGCTCATCTGCGCGGTTTACCTCATCCCGCAATTCCAGGGCGCGGGCCTGACACTGCGGATCCTGCTGGGTGTTCCGGGCTGGGTGGGCGCGGTCGCGGTGGGCGCCATCGTCATCGGCACCGTGGCCGGCGGCGGCATGCGCTCGATCACCTTCGTGCAGGCCTTCCAATACTGGCTCAAACTGACGGCCATCGCGATCCCGGCGCTGGTGCTGCTGGCCCATTTCCTCGGCTCCGATCGCGAGATCGGCTCGCCCGCACCGCCGATCGTCGCCCAGCGCACCACCGTCGACATCACCACCGGCGTGGTGGTGCGCCTGGACGAGCCGCAGCGGCTGTGGGTCGAGGGCACCCTGGACGACCGGCCGATCGCGGACACCGTCCTGCTGCCGCCTGGCGAGCACGAGTTCGGCGCGGGCAGCACCCTGGTCCTGGATCCGGGCGCGCGCGTCCCGGTGGTCGTCGGCGCACCCGGCTCCGGCGCGGAATGGCTCGCTCCCGGTGGCGGACTCGGCGGCCCGCACCCGCTCTACCAGGTCTACTCGCTGATCATCGCGACCTTCCTGGGCACCATGGGCCTGCCGCACGTCCTGGTGCGCTTCTACACCAACCCCGACGGACGAGCCGCGCGCACAACGGCTTCCGCGGTGATCGGCCTGGTCGGCTTCTTCTACCTGTTCCCCGTACTGCTGGGCGTGTGCGCGCGGCTGTACGTCCCGCAATTGCTGATCACCGGGGCCTCCGACGCGGCGGTGCTGCTGCTGCCCGGTTCGGTCCTGTCGGGACTGCCGGGCCAACTGCTGGGCGCCCTGGTCGCCGCGGGGGCGATCGCCGCGTTCCTGTCCACCTCCTCGGGCCTGCTGGTCAGCATCGCGGGCGTGCTCGGCACCGACGTCCTGCGGGGTCGCATTCGCGACTTCCGCCTGGCCGCGATCGTCGCCGGCGTTGTCCCACTGGTGCTTTCGCAGGCGGTGACCGCCCTGGACCTGTCCCGATCGGTCGGCCTGGCCTTCGCCGTGGCCGCCTCCACCCTGTGCCCGCTGCTGCTGCTCGGCATCTGGTGGCGCGGGTTGACCGCCACCGGCGCGGCGGCGGGCCTGCTGGTCGGCGGCCTCCTGTCGGGCGGCGCGACGGTGGTGTCGGTGCTCGGCGGCGTCCCCGGCGATCTCGCGGGTGGCTGGCTCGCGGCCGTGCTGAGTTATCCGGCCGCGGTCAGCGTGCCCCTGGCCACGATCGCGATGATCCTGGTCAGCCTGGCGACCGATCGGCAATCCGAGCGCACCATCGGCCGCGTCTTCATTCGCATGCACGCCCCCGAACCGCTGGGCATGGGCGCGGACCGCGAACGCGGCCTGCGTTCGGCGTGATCACCGCCGCGACCGGGTGATCGTCGCCCAACCGTTCGTCGCGCGAACCCGACCGTTCACCGCACAGCCCGGCACCTTCACCGAGTGAGCCAGGCCACACCATGTTTCGCGCCCGCCGACCTCGATACCGTTCCCGGTAGTAAGCCACATCACACGCTAGGAACACCGATGAGCAGTATCGAACTCGGGAAGGGTGAGCCCCCGCACACCCCGACCGCAGCGGACTTCGTCGCCGCCCAAGCCAGTCCGCAGTTCCAGGAATTGCGAAACCGGCTGCGCCGCTTCGTTTTCCCCATGACCGGACTGTTCCTGGCCTGGTACGTGGTGTACGTGCTGCTCGGCGCGTACGCCCACGACCTGATGGCCACCGAGGTATTCGGCAACATCAACGTCGGCCTGCTGCTGGGCCTGGGCCAGTTCGTGTCCACCTTCGTGATCACCGCGCTGTACGTGCGCTTCGCCGATCGTGAACTCGACCCCCGGGCCGCCGCGCTGCGCGCCGAGCTGGAAGGAACCAAGTGATGAGCCTGCTGTCCAGCGGCGAAACGGTCGGCAGTCCGATCGCCAACATCTCCATCTTCGCGGTCTTCGTCGCGGTCACCATGGTCGTGGTGATCCGCGCCAGCCGCAACAACTCCAGCGCCGCGGACTTCTTCACCGCGGGCGGCGGCTTCTCCGGCCCGCAGAACGGCATCGCCATCGCGGGCGACTACCTTTCGGCCGCCAGCTTCCTCGGCATCGCCGGCGCCATCGCGGTCTACGGCTACGACGGCTTCCTGTACTCCATCGGCTTCCTGGTGGCCTGGCTCGTCGCCCTGCTGCTGGTAGCCGAAATGCTCAGGAACACCGGCAAATTCACCATGGCCGACGTGCTGAGCTTCCGGCTCAAGCAGGGCCCGGTGCGCACCGCGGCCGCCCTGTCCACCCTCGCGGTGTCGCTGTTCTACCTGCTCGCGCAGATGGCGGGCGCCGGTGGCCTGGTGGCGCTGCTGCTCGACATCGATTCGCGCGCCGGGCAATCGGTGGTCATCGCTGTCGTCGGCGTACTCATGATCCTGTACGTGCTCATCGGCGGCATGAAGGGCACCACCTGGGTACAGATCATCAAGGCGGTGCTGCTCATCACGGGCGCCGCCGTCATGACCTTCATGGTGCTGGCCAAGTTCGGCTTCAACCTCTCCGAAATCCTCGGCTCCGCACAGCAGCACGTCTCCGAGTCGACCAACAAGGCCGTCGCCGCCCGCGACGTGCTCGCCCCCGGCGCGCAGTACGGCGGCAGCGAGACCTCCAAGCTGAACTTCGTCTCCCTGGGCCTGGCCCTGGTACTGGGCACCGCCGGCCTGCCGCACGTGCTCATGCGCTTCTACACCGTCCCGACCGCGAAAGAGGCTCGCCGCTCGGTGGTCTGGGCCATCGGCCTCATCGGATCGTTCTACGTGTTCACCCTCGTGCTGGGTTACGGCGCGGCCGCCATCGTCGGGCCGGACAAGATCCTGGCCGCGGCCGGCGGGCAGAACTCCGCGGCTCCGCTGCTGGCCTTCGAACTCGGCGGCGTGGTGCTGCTGGGCATCATCTCCGCGGTGGCGTTCGCGACGATTCTCGCGGTGGTCGCCGGCCTGACCATCACCGCCTCGGCCTCGTTCGCCCACGACATCTACGCCGGTGTCATCAAGCGCGGCAAGGTCGGTGAGGCCGAACAGGTGCGGGTCTCGCGCATCACCGCCGTGGTCGTCGGCCTGCTCGCCATCGGCCTGGGCATCCTGGCGAACGGGCAGAACATCGCCTTCCTGGTGGCGCTGGCCTTCGCGGTGGCCGCCTCGGCGAACCTGCCGACCATCCTCTACTCGCTGTTCTGGAAGCGCTTCAACACCTCCGGCGCCCTGTGGAGCATGTACGGCGGCCTGATCTCCACGATCGTGCTGATCGTCTTCTCCCCGGCGGTGTCCGGTTCCAAGACCGCCATGCTGCCGAGCCGGGACTTCGACTTCTTCCCGCTCTCGAACCCGGGCATCGTCTCGATCCCGCTCGCGTTCGTGCTCGGCATCGTCGGCACCTTCCTGAGCCGGACCCCCGAGGATCCGGACAAGGCCGCAGAGATGGAGGTGCGCGCCCTCACCGGCGTCGGCGCCGAGAAGGCCGTCTCGCACTGAAACACCCCGCCCCGCCGCCCTTTTCGAATGGAGACCCCAGCAATGACCAGCATGATGGAACGCGACCACGACGATCGGGCCGCCTATCCGCCCAGCGCCGAGTTCGCCGCCTCCGCCAATGCGAACCAGGCTCTCCTCGATCGGGCGGCGGCGGACCGGGAGGCCTTCTGGGCTGAACAGGCGAGCCGTCTGCACTGGGCCGAGCCGTGGAACCGCGTATTGGACTGGGACGACGCGCCTTTCGCCAAGTGGTTCGTCGGCGGCAAGCTGAACGTCGCCTACAACTGTGTGGACCGGCACGTGCTGGACGGGCACGGCGAGCAGGTCGCCATCCACTGGGAGGGCGAGCCCGGCGATTCGCGCGACATCACCTATGCGGATCTGCTGGCCGACGTATCCAGGGCGGCCAATCAATTCACGGCACTGGGCCTGCGAGCCGGTGACCGGGTCGCGGTGTACATGCCCATGGTTCCCGAAGCCATCGTCACCATGCTGGCCTGCGCACGACTCGGCCTGGTGCACTCGGTGGTCTTCGCCGGATTCTCCGCGGGCGCGCTGTGGAACCGAATCGAGGACGCGCAGGCGCGCCTGGTGGTGACCACCGACGGCCAGTGGCGGCGCGGTAAGGCCGCCCCGCTCAAGGAATCGGTCGACGAAGCGCTTGCCGGACAGGAGAACTCGCCGGTCGAGCACGTTCTGGTGGTGCGGCGCACCGGGATCGAGACCCCGTGGACGGCCGGGCGTGATCTCTGGTGGGACGAAACGGTTTCCGCCGCGTCGCCGGTGCACGAGGCGCAGGCGTTCGATGCCGAGCACCCGCTGTTCATCCTGTACACCTCCGGCACGACCGGTAAGCCCAAGGGCATCCTGCACACCTCGGGCGGGTACCTGACCCAGACCTCGTACACGCACCACAACGTGTTCGATCACAAGGCCGGGACCGACGTGTACTGGTGCACCGCCGATATCGGCTGGGTGACCGGGCACTCGTACATCGTGTACGGGCCGCTGTCCAACCGCGCGACCCAGGTCGTGTACGAGGGCACCCCGAACTTCCCCGACGAGCACCGGCACTGGCAGATCATCGAAAAGTACGGTGTGAGCATCTATTACACCGCTCCGACGCTGGTGCGCACGTTCATGAAATGGGGGCGGGAGATCCCCGACGCCCACGACCTGTCGAGCCTGCGGGTGCTGGGCAGCGTCGGCGAGCCGATCAACCCCGAAGCCTGGCGCTGGTACCGGGACGTGGTCGGCGCAGGCAAGACCCC
>NZ_JBEXUS010000094.1:0-31300 GCF_040614455.1 Nocardia sp. NPDC005978 | reverse complement strand
CAACAATAAAACTGTTTTTTTTTCGTGGCGCCCGGGCGGGGCCCGCGGGCCGCGCGCCGGCCCCCACGGCGCTTTCCGGGATTCGCGCTCGATGCGGGCGCATCGGCCCGCGCGGTGATCGGCCCCCCGGAGATGGCTGTGGCCCTGGAGCGTCGACTCCAGGGCCACAGCGGTTTACCCGACGATCAGGGTCCCGGGGATCAGGACAGGTTGATCACGTTCTCCGGGGCGGGGGTGGTGTAGAGCGCGGCGATCTCGGCCGCGTACTTGGTGGTGATGGGGTTGCGCTTGAGCTTGAGGGTGGGGGTGAGCTCGTCACCGCCGGGGTCCCAGCCCGCGTCCAGCACGACGAAGCGCTTGATCTGCTCCACGCGCGAGAGTTTGGCGTTGGCGGCGGTGACCGCGGCCTTGATCTCCTCGATGATCTCCGGGTGCACCGACAGGGCCTTGAGGTCGGCGTCGGGGATGCCCAGGGCCTTGGCGCGCACGACCGCGGTGTCGGGGTCGAGCACGATCAGCGCGGCGATGTAGGGCTTGGCGTCGCCGATGGCCACGATCTGCCCGATCAGCGAGGACTGCGCCTTGACGCTGTTCTCGATGTTGGTGGGAGACAGGTTCTTTCCCGCCTCGCTGATGATCAGTTCCTTCTTGCGGTCCACGATGGAGATGTAGCCGTCACCGTCGATGGTTGCCACGTCGCCGGTGTGCAGCCAGCCGTCGGAATCGATGGCCTCGGCGGTCTTGTCGGGCATCTTGCGGTAGCCGTGGGTGACGATCTCGCCCTTGAGCAGCAGTTCGCCGTCCTCGCCCAGGCGCACTTCCACGCCTTCCATGGGGATGCCGACGGTGCCGGGCTTGGGCTTGTTCAGCGGGGTGTAGGTGCCCACGCCGGAGGTTTCGGACATGCCCCACACCTCGGTGACGGTGAAGCCGAGTCCGAGCATGTATTCCAGGGTTTCGGGCGGGATGGCCGCCGCGCCCGAGGCCGCGACCTTGAGCTCGTCGAAGCCCAGCGCGTGGCGCAGCTTGCCCAGGACCAGGGCGTCGGCGAGCTTGTGCTGCACGTTGAGCAGCGGGCCGCGTCCGGTGCCGGCCAGGTCCGCGCGCGCGGCTTGCACGCCGACGCCGATGGCCCAGTTCGCCAGGGACTTCTTGACCGGGCTGGGTTCGGTGGCGAGCTTGGCGTCGATGCCGGCCTTGATCTTCTGCCAGACGCGCGGCACGCCGAAGAAGGCGGTGGGGCGGGCGTCGGGCAGTGCGGCGGCGATCTCGCGCGGATCGGGCACGGTGGTCATCTGCACGCCGGTGAACAGGTTGGCGCAGTGGCCCGAAATGCGGTCTGCCACATGGGCGGCGGGCAGGTAGGACACCGAGCGGTCGTCGAGGCCGACCGTGAGCGGGCCGGTGACCAGGCCCGAGATCTGAGCGACCACGTTGCGGTGGGTCAGCTCCACGCCCTTGGAGGGTCCGGTGGTGCCGGAGGTGTAGATCAGGGTGGCGATGTCCTCGGCCTTGACGGCCTTCCACGCGGCGTCGAAGTCGAAGTCGGCGGCGGGGGCGGCTTCGACCTCGGCCAGGGTGACGGTGCCCGCGGCACTACCTTCGACCAGCACGATGTGCTCGAGCTCGACGCCCGCGCCGCGGACCGCGTCCAGGAAGGCGGGTTCGGTGATGACGACCTTGTTCCCGGCGTTGGTGAACAGGTGCGCGATCTGCTCGGCCGAGGAGGTGTTGTAGATCGAGAACGGCGTCGCGCCCAGGTGCAGGGCGGCGGTGTCGACCAGGTTGAACTCGGGCCGGTTGGTGAGCATGATGCCGACGGTGTCACCGTGCGATACGCCCAAGCCGGCAAGTCCGGCCGCGATGCTGCGTACGTGTTCCCCGTACTGCGCCCACGTGATCTCCGTGGTGCCGCCCACCGTCCGCAGTGCCACCTGTTCGGGGCGCAGGGTGAGCGTCTCCTGGAACGCCTCCGGAATCGTGAAGACCGTTTTGCCCGATTTGTGCGGATAACCGATGTCTGTCGTCATAGCCCTTTTCCGATTGCCTCTCGCTTCACCCGCCACACGCGCACCCCATCCGACCTGCGCGAACTCCGACGTTTGAACGAACGGCAAACACTTCACGCGATGGCGCGACGCCCTGTGTGTGGCGCGGCTCACTCATCGTAGCCAGAAAATCGCAGCTGTGTCTCGCGCTACAGCACTCATCCAGAAAATCGGGCATATCGGACACGCCCCCAGGCGCCGCGGGCCGCCCGCACCGCCCAGCGCGCCCCGGGAGCGGGGGGCCGATGCCCGCCGAGGCGATGCTTGGATTCCATGTACCGGCGGGCACGCTCACTGCGCGGGGCGGTCCACAGCGGAACCTCACACACCCGAAGTCCCGCCTCGCGCAGGGCCCGGGCCTTGGCCGGATTGTTGGTCAGCAGGCGCACCGACCGCAGTCCCAGGCCCGAGAGCGCCTCGGCGGCGTGCTCGTAGGACCGCGAGTCGATCGGGTGCCCGAGCATCTGGTAGCTGGTGAAGGTGTCCACCCCGATCTGGGCGCCCAGGCGCAGACCCATCGCCTTGACGATCAGGCCCGACCCGCGTCCTTCCTGTTCGAGGTAGATGAGCACGCCGGCGCCTTCGGCCTGGATCATGTCCATGGCCAGATCGAGTTCGGGTCCGCAGTCGCAGTCGTCCGATCGCAGGGCGTCCCCGTACAGACAGCGCGAGTGGATCCGCACCAGGCAGTCGTTGATCGCGTCGTGCGCCCCGAATTCGATGAGGTGCCCCACAATCGGCTGCCCGCGCCCGGCCCGCAACTCCAGTACCCGTCGCACCCGGAGCTCACCGCCCTTGCGGGACAGTGCATGCGCGGTCGAGTGACGCTCGTTCACGGGCCTTCCAGCTGCTGTGTGGTTCTGGCCATTATGACCGATCCGCGCCGGGGCCGACCGTGCCTCGGCTATCGATCCGGATGCATTCGCCCGCGGGCCCAGCGTCCGCGGGAGAGCTGAATTCGCGCCCGCAACAAGCGAGTTCGCGACCAGCCGCAGCGTCCCGCGATCAGCCCGAGCAGCACCGGCAGGGTGTGCCCGGGCCCGAGTACCTCGGTGAACACGGTGGCGGGCACGACTTTCCAGATCAGCACCGCGCACACACCGCCCACGAGGCCGACGTAGCAGAGCATCAGCGCGCCCTGGGCTATCCGCTCCCACAGCCAGAAACGGGGCAGCCGGTGCCCGCGGGCGGCCCGTTTGGCGGCCAGATAGCGTGCCGTGGCGCGGTTGGCGGGGCGAATGCGCAGGGGCAGGTGCTCGACCGCGAGCCCGCTCGCACGCAGGGCACGAACTTTGTCCGGGTTGTTGGTGAGCAAACGAATCGAGCGCAGGCCCAGCCGGTTCAGTGTCTCGGCGGCATGATCGTAGGAGCGGGCGTCGGGGGCCAATCCCAGCCGCGCGTAACTGGCGAAGGTGTCGAGCCCGTCCTGCTGGCTGACACCGTAACCGCGCGCCTTGGCGACCAGTCCGGCCCCGCGTCCTTCCTGTTCGAGGTAGATGAGCACACCCGCGCCTTCGGCCTGGATCATGTCCATGGCCAGGTCCAGTTCGGGTCCGCAGTCGCAGTCGTCCGATCGCAGGGCGTCCCCGTACAGACAGCGCGAGTGCACCCGTACCAGGCACCCGTCGGTGAGAGCGCCGAACAGCAGTGCGTGCCCGTCGAGGTCGCCGTCCCCGACCGGTAGGACCCGGGTGGAGATCGTGCGCCCGTACCGGGTCATCCGGTGCCGGGTGGCCGCGAGGCCGGGGACCGGCGGCAGGACAGCCGCCGGGTGATCGGCGGCGCGGGTGCCGGTGCGGGCCGGTGCGCCCCGCAGGCGCGCCCATCGCCGCGTGACCGGGTTGCCCACGCGCGCGGGGTGTTCCGGCTCGCCGGGGCACGGTGTTCGCGGTGTGGGTTGCGCGGTCGTGGCGCCGGGCGATCCCGGCGGCGGCTCGGCGCCGGGGGCGCTCGGCGGCGACGCCGGGGCGTCGGGCTCGCGTGAGGGGGACGTGCCGCCGGCTCGGGCCGGGTCCGCGGGGATGGCGGTGTCGGTGCGCGGGGCCGGTGTGGTGCGCCCGGCCGTCCGGTCGCGGGCATCGTCGAGCGCGGCGATCGGCGTCACCAGTGACCCTCCGGTACGTGTCAGCGGAATGCGGCTGACCGCACCTTGGATCGGCCCGCGCGAGATGCTACGGCCAAAATCCCGCGTTCTTCGCGCGCGGCGGGCGTTTCGCCGATGGCGGCGCGTCGCGGGGCGCGGGGGATCACCCCCCGGCCGACTCCGCGTCCGGCCGTTCGGCGCGGGTCACGGGCGCACGATCGCGCCCCGGCCCCGGGGCGAGCGCGGTTGTCTCACTTGGCTATCGGAGTGTGGTCGCGATTCGCGGTGGTCAGTGGGGCTCGGGCGTCGATGCCCTGGATCGAGGGCATGGATTCGGGGATGTTCGAGGCGGGGGTGCGCGCGGAGATGGCGGCGGTGACCCATTCGAAGTCGGCGTCCTGGGCGGGGCGGCGGGTGGTGGTGAGGCGGTAGGCCAGGGCGGAGGAGAAGGCGCTGGAGGCGCCGGCGGCGAAGTCGGCGGTGTCGTTGACGTGCCGGACCCGGGTGTGGGCGGTGCGTGAGCGGATGGTGCATCCGTGGCTGTCGATGAGGCAGACCGCGTGCACTCCCCATTGCAGCAGCCGGTTGGTCGATTCCTCGGCGGTGCTGCCGGGCCAGGTGGCGGTGAGTTCCTTGGCGGTGCCGACGAGGTAGTCGACCGCGGCCAGGTGCGGGTAGAGGTGCCGGGGCAGCACCGTGGGCGGTGAGGCGCTGACGATGAGCCAGGGGCGCGGGGCCATGGCGTGCACCATGGCCAGAACGCGCGCGACGATGTCGATGGGCTGCTCGAAGGTGACCAGTACCGCGTCCGAGGCCGCCAGGGCCGCGCGCACCACGGCGCTGTCGATGTCGCGCTCGGTCAGGCGCAGGCGGTCCTGTTTGAAGGCGATGGCGGCGGATTCGCCCGCGAGGGTGAGGATGACGGTGGTGACGGGGGTGCGGGCGGTGTCGGTGACGGTGACCAGGCTGGTGTCCACGCGCTGCGCGCGCAGGTAGTCCACGATCCAGTGGCCGTCTCCGTCGTCGCCGATGGTGGCGACCAGGCGGGCGTCGATGCCCAGGCGAGCCAGGGCGACCGCGCGATTGAGGCCCTTGCCGCCGGGGTGGCGTACGAAATCGCCCCAGTGCGAGGTGCCGGGCTCGGGGAAGGTCTCCACCACGCTGATCTGGTCGACGACCGCGTCGCCGACCACGGTCACGGTGGGGCAGCGTCCAGGGTCGCCGGGGTGGGTCAGGTCCAGTTCGGAGCCGGTGGTGAGCAGGCGGGCCAGGGCGGTGAAGGCCTGGGTTTCGGGGGTGTCGCGCAGGGTGCGCACTTTCGGGGCGGCCGGGACCTGGTCCGCGCCCAGGGCGTCGTGCAGGGTCCGCCAGTGCGTGGCCAGGTAGGCGCGGCGCTCGCCGAGATCGGGTCCGTAGAGCCGGTCCAGGTCCAGGCCCGCCGGTGGGGTGTCGCGCAGCAGGCCCAGGCTCAGTTCGGCGTCCACGATCAGGCGCTGGGTCGGCGGGAGGCGGCGGGCGAGCTGCCCGACGACGAGGGGGGCCGCGGCCTGCGGGGTCAGCGCGCGCAGATGCGCGTAGCGGCGGACCACGGCCAGTTGCAGCAGGGGGGTGGTGTCGATCTCGGTGCTGTGCAACCTGTCCGGGCTCAGGCCCGAGCGTTTGCGCAGCCGGGTGAGTACCCCGCGCACGGCGACCATACCGGGGTCCTGAGTGGTCGGCACCGGGTCGGCTCGGCGGGAAGGGTGGTTTCTCGTCATTCGCTCCCCACGATACTGTTCGAGCGGGTGTGATCGATAGGACGACGGCGTCAATTCCACTGCGCCCGAAGCAATTGCCGGTATTTCACGACTAATTCCAGCGTCGATCTTCAGATTTGGTGCGCAACAGACAATGGTGCTGCGGATCCGCCGAGAAGCTGTTCCCGCGTGCGTGTTTGGGGTGGCGGTGGTGTCGCTCTACGATACCGGCGGTCAGGTTTATCCCACAAAGGAATCGTCAATTCCCTTGTGGTAGTGGCAAATGCCGGACACGAGCGGCAAATGCCATACTGGTGTCGGCGAATTATCGCCTCCGCCAGACGGTTCGGGAGGTTCTGGTGCAACCAGCGCGTGTACGGGGGTGGGCGCGGGCGCACGCGGGGAACCACGGTGAAACATGTCATGGCGGTACCGCATCGGCGGATGATGGAGCGGGGCAGACAGTGACCCCATTCCTTTTCCGGTGGGCAGGCGTACCGCCGGCGCCCTCATCGCCGAGGGTGCCCGGGGGTGGCGTTTGCGTGCCGGGCGGCGTGGCATCCGGGAGGAACTCGGACAAGAGGCAGTGGAAAAACTACGGGAATGCCCGCGGGGTATTCCGGCAATTCGGGCGGGAGTGGACCATTGGATGAAATACCGACCGCCCGGCACTCGATACGTGAGACAGCAGAGACGACGCGACCCGACAACCACACCGCCGTACTCGCACACACGGCCCAGGGAGGACCACGCTGTGACAATCGCTATCACCCACCGGGCGATGACAAGTGACATCACCCCCGAATTCGCCATTCGCGGCAAAGGCGAACAACTCTGGTGCCTGAGCTGGCTGCCGGAGGCGACCCTGACCCGCGAACAGGCCCGGGCCGGAATGGAATTGGACGAAATCCTGTCCGACCCGGAGGTGGTCTTCGACGACAGCGCACACTGCGCGGCCGCCGATCGCGCCGCGGCCCTGGGCATTCTGGTCGAGCACGCGGTCATCATGCTCGCCCAGCGCATGGCCGAGCGCGCCCAGCGTCGTGCCACCGCCGCGCGCCCGCAGGACACCGGGACCGCCGAGGCGGTCATGGCCGGCTGGTACAGCACCCCGGCCCCGCGCACGCCCGCGGCCACCGGGGCGCGCTCGCAGCATCTGTGGGCCTGACGCCCCGAGACGGACCGGGTCAGGCGCGGGCGGTGTGCCCCGCGCCGACGGCCTCGGACAGATTCGCGTACCCGTGCGCGCGCAGCTTGGCGGCCAGTCCGCGATGGATGCGACGCGCCCAGAACGGCCCGCCGTAGATGAATCCGGTGTACCCCTGCAGCAGCGAGGCCCCGGCCAGGATGCGCTCGAACGCCTGATCGGCGGTTTCGATCCCGCCGACCGAGATCAGCACCAGCCGGTCCCCGACCCGCGCGTACAACCGGCGCAGCACCTCGAGCGAGCGCTCGGCCACCGGCGCCCCGGACAGGCCGCCCGCCCCGAGCGCGGCGACCGCCTCGGGGTCGGTGTTGAGCCCGTCGCGGCGAATGGTGGTGTTGGTGGCCACGATGCCGGCCAGTCCGAGTTCCACGGCCAGATCGGCGACCGCGTCGATGTCCTCGTCGCTCAGATCGGGGGCGATCTTGACCAGCACCGGCACCGAGACGCTGTCCAGCACCGCGCGCAGCAGCGGGCGCAGGGAGGCGACCGCCTGCAGATCGCGCAGGCCCGGGGTGTTGGGGGAGCTGACGTTCACGACCACGAAATCGGCCAGCGGGCCCAGCAGCTTCGCGCTGATCGCGTAGTCGCCGGCCGCGTCCTGGGGTTCGACGACCTTGGTCTTGCCGATATTCGCCCCGATCGGCACCCCGCCGGGCCGGCGCCCGGCCAGGTGCGCGGCGGCGGCTTCGGCGCCGTGGTTGTTGAAGCCCATGCGGTTGATGAGCGCGCGATCCGCGGGCAGCCGGAACAGGCGCGGCGCGGGATTGCCGGGCTGGGCCTGGGCGGTGACGGTGCCGATCTCGGCGTAGCCGAAACCCAGTGGGCCCCAGGCGTCGGCGCCCTCGGCGTCCTTGTCGAATCCGGCCGCGAGCCCCAGGGGCGCGGGGAAATCGACCCCGAACACGGTGGTGGCCAGGGTGGGCTCTTGTGCGACAAGCAGTTTCGAGGTCACCCAGCGGCCGGGCGCGAATCGGGTGGCCAGTTTCATGGCACCGAAGGCCAGGTGATGGATGCGCTCGGGAGGGAGCACGAACATCACCTTCAGCAGCAGGGCGTACAGGCGCTCGGACATGCGGGTTACATCACCGCCTCGGGTGTCGGGGATAGAGAACTTTTTCGCCTGCGCAGCAGGACGCGGCGGCTGCCGTCGGTGTAGGCGCGCACGCGCGATAACTCCCAGCCGCCGAATTCGGCCTGGATGCTCAGGCGCATGGAGGCGGTGACCCGGTTCATCTCCGGGGGCAGGCGTAACGGCACGTATTCGTACTCGTCGCTGGTCTCTTCCCAGCCCGCCGGTAGGTCGCGCGCTGATCGCGCTGATCGTGAGGCCCGAGCCATCACTGCCCTCTCTTCCGCTGGTCCGCGCCGATCCGCTGCAGACCGTCGCCGGTCGCGGATCCCACGAACATGTCACCGGTGCGGTCGTCGATGGTCACCGAGTTGGGCTGGCGCACCGTCGGGTAGCGCCCCACCTCCACCGGTATACCCGTCGACAGGTCGTAGCCGACGACTTCGTTCTGGCCTGTCAGCGTCACCCACACGGTCTCGGACCGCTGATCGTAGGCGAGTGCGTAGGGCGAAGAGCCTACCGGGAAACGCTGGTGCAGGACCAACGGATCGGCGGTGTAGACCAGCAGCTCGTGACCGATGGTGTCGGTGACGATGCGGCGACCGAAGTGGTCCCCGATCATGCGGGTGGCCCCTTCGCCCGCGCGCAGGGACAGTCCGGGCCGATCCTTGTCGAGGTTGAGTTCGCTGATGATGGTCTGGCGCCGGTCCAGCACCACGATGTCCTCGCCGGTGGCGTCGACCTCGTCGGCCGAGATCAGGCCCGAAATGGTCTGCCGCACAGCCCCGTCCGCGCCCAGAATCAGGACCTTGCCCGAGCCGAGCCCGGCGATCAGGTCGCCGTCGGCGCGGCGGGCGACCGCGCGCACGTCCCCGTCCACGCGCACCAGGGCGCTGAGCCCGGTCGCGGCTTCCACGCGCAGCACCGCGTCCGGGACCGCGACCAGGATCTCCCCGGGTACGCCGGGGGCGAGGTCGGCGGCGTTGCCGGGCAGGGTCAGGGTGCGGGTGCGGTCGCTGCCCGGATCACGCAGGCGCAGTACGTTTCCCGGCTCGAGCACCTCGGCCAGTACGCCGGTCTTCGGTTCGCTGAGCAGGGCGGTGATGGGCGCGCTGGCGATGACGGCGCCCGCGGGGGCGCCCGCGACGGCGGGGGCCGCGGCCGGGGTGGGCGGTTCGATGGTGGGTTTGTCGGCGGTGTCCTCACCGGAGGAGCATCCGGCCAGCAGACTCAGCACGGCCGCGCCCGCGAGGGCCGACCGGATCCAGCCGCGACGGCGCATGCAGCGAACTCCTTACCTGACCGACAAAATCATGCGTGCTCGTTAATCTGACCATGATCCCCGACCCGGGCCGGTGGGCGGGGGTGCCGGTGATCGGCGCGCCGTGATGCGGGGCACGCCGGGGTTCGTTCCCGCATGACCGGGATTCCCCCGTTTGGACCCGGCCGATCCCGGGCATCCGATGCCGGCCGGTCCTGTGACGTGACATGGGGTTTCGGCGGTGATGTCGGTGGGCACGGTTACCGTGGAGGGTGATTATGGGCTGGGTCAGGGAGTTCTGTTGGTGAGCGAGCACACCCCGGGCGTGCCGGGTTTCGCCGTGGAGGATGTGACCGTGGGCGTGTACGCGCACGGGTTCGGGGTGACCGGTGACGGGCGTTCGTTCGCGTTCCGGACCGTGCGCTCGACGCTGACCCTGGAGATCTATCGGCCCGATCTCGAGGCCGAGGTGCCCGCGGCCGAGGATGTGGTGGCGCTGGCGGTCGCGCGGGTCACCGATGTCGATCTCGATGACGAGCGCAGTGTGATCGCGCTGGTGCGTGATCTGATCCCGCAGGCGGCGCCGGTGCCCGCGCCCGCGCAGGGGGTGACCGTGCGCGCGCTGCTGGGCCGGCTGGGCGCGGTCCTGGACGGGATGTGAAGGCGCGCCCGCGTGCGGGGCGCTGTGACGCAGAGATCATCGCCGCCGCGCGCGCATGACAGACTGTCGGCAAGCAACCGCAGTTCGAGCCCGAGGATGTTGATGGCCTTTCCACGCACCCCCATCGTCACCGCCGCCGTTGTTCTCGCCGTGCTCGGCGCGGCCGGTTGCGGTGATGGTTCCGGTGACGACGCTTCGGTGGAGGCGGCGCGCTCCTCGGCCTATGCGGCGTTGAGTTCGTCGTCCGCGGCGGTGGCGGCCACCAGTGCCGCGCGCCCGCCGATTCCGACCGCGGCCGAATTGGACGCGCAGATCAAGTCGGCGCTGGATCCGAATCTGCCCGATGGCGAGCGCACCGCGCTGATCGAGGACGGGGACGCGTTCAAGGACGCGATTCCGGACATGTACAAAGCGCTGCAGGACAATCCGCGCGCGGTGTACGGGGTCAAGGATCCGGTGTTCGACAATCACGACGGCACCCTGACCGCGACGCTGAGCCTGGACAAGGACGGCACGGGCTCCAATGTGCGCACCACGGTGGTGCATTTCGTGAACAAGGACGGGCGCTGGAAGATCTCGCGCACCGATCTGTGCGGCATTCTGCGCTCGGCCGACTATCGCACCAGCGCCTGCGGCTGATGCTCGAATCGGGTTCCCTGCGGTGGGGGCGTTTCATCCACCGCCATCGTTTCGCGGTGTTCGCAGTGTTCGGACTGCTGGTGCTGGCCTCGGGGTTCTACGGGCGCGATCTGGGTGATCATCTGACCCAGGAAGGCTGGTTCGACGAGAGCAGTGAATCGGTGGAAGCGTCCAAGCTCGCCGATTCCACGTTCGGGCGCGACACCGACAGCGATCTGATCGTGCTCTACACCGCCCCGGCCGGGCTCACCGTGGACGACGAGCCGGTGCGTTCGGCGGTGGCCGCGGAGCTCGAGCGCCTGCGCACCGAGTATGGCGAGCAGATCCTGAAGATCGACTCCTATTGGGACGGCCCGCTGATGGGCCAGTTCGCCGATCCCGCGCGCACGCACGCCTTCGCCAGCATCGGGTTGCGCGGGGACGGGGGCACCGACACGGTCGAGAACTACATGAGCGTGAAGGATCATTTCGGCGCGGGCTCACCGGGCGCGGGCCCGGGCGGTACGACGGTGCAGCTGGCGGGGATGCAGCCGGTGGTCGAGGGCATCAACACCGGCATGCAGGACGATATTCTGCGCGCGGAGATCATCGCGCTGCCGATCGTGGCGCTGCTGCTGTATTTCGTGTTCGGCGGGGTGATCGCGGCGCTGCTGCCGGTGCTGATCGGCGGGATGACGATTCTGGGCAGTCTCGGGATCATGCGGATGCTCACGAACCATCTCCAGGTGAACGTGTTCGCTTCGGCGGTGGTCACGTTGGTGAGTTTGGGTTTGGCGATCGACTACGGGTTGTTCGCGGTGACCCGGTTCCGGGAGGAGCTGGCGGCGGGGCGCAGTGTGGAGGAGGCGACCGCGCGCACGATCGCGACCGCGGGGCGCACGGTGTTGTTCTCGGCGGCGATCATCGCGGTGAGTCTGGGGGCGTTGTTCATCTACCCGAACGGGGTGCTGCGCTCGGTGCCGCTGGGCGGTATCTCCTCGGTGCTGCTGGCGGCGGTGCTGTCGGTGACCGCGTTGCCGGCGGTGCTCTCGATCGTGGGTGAGCGGATCGATTTCCTGGGCTGGAAACGGTTTTCGAGTCTGCGCACCGCCGCGCAGATCGATGCCGGGTTCTTCTCGCGCCTGGCGGTGTTCGCGATGCGCAAGCCGTGGCTGGTGATCGCCCCGATCGTGCTGATGCTGCTGGCGTTGATCCTGCCGTTCCGCAACATCGAGTTCGGCGGGTTGAGCGAACGCTATCTGGCCTCGGACAACCCCGCCCGGGTGGCGCAGCAGGATTTCGACGCCACCTTCCCCCAGTTCCGCACCGAGCCGTTGAAATTGGTGATCACCGGCGCGAACGCCCAGCAGCTCTCCGATATCCGGTACGAGGCCAATCAGGTCGCGGGCCCGTGGATGACGGGGCCGTTCGATCCGGTGGCCCCGACCAAGGACGGGGTCACGGTGCTGGGCAGCGGTCTGGCGGACAAACGCGACGCGGACACGGTGATCGCGGCGCTGCGCGAGATCGACGAGCCCGCGGGGGTGCGGGCGATGGTGGCGGGGGTGCCCGCGCTCGAGCGGGACAGCATCCTGGGGTTGATCGAGGGGTTGCCGTTGCTGGCGGCGATTCTGATCGCGGCGGCGCTGGCGCTGATGTACGCGGCGTTCGGGTCGATGGTGCTCGCGCTCAAGGCGGTGGCGATGAGCGCGCTGTCGCTGGGGTCGACGCTGGGGATTCTGACGTGGATCTTCGTGGAGGGGCACGGGGCGGGGCTGTTCGATTTCACCCCGGGGCCGTTGATGTTCGCGGTGCTGGTGTTGATCGTGACGGTGTTGTTCGGGCTGTCCACCGATTACGAGGTGTTCCTGCAGTCGCGCATGGCCGAGGCGCGCAAGGACGGGGCGTCCGCGCCCGAGGCGATCCGGTACGGGATCGCGCACACCGGTGGGGTGATCACCTCCGCGGCGGCGATCCTGATCGTGGTGACGGGGGCGTTCGGGTTCTCGGATCTGGTGCTGATGAAGTACATCGCGTGCGGGATGATCGCGGCACTGGTGTTGGACGCCACGGTGATTCGGATGCTGCTCACCCCGGCGGTGCTCAAGCTGGTGTGGAAGTGAGCGCGCTCAAGGGCGTCAATCTGCTGGTGATGTTCGCCCTCGAGCTGACGGTGCTGGGGTCGGCGGCGTTCTGGGGCGCGACGGTGCCTGATCCGGTGCCGGCGCGGATCTTCGCGGCGGTGGCGGTTCCGACGGTGTTCATCGTGGTGTGGTCGTTCTTCGGGGCCGCGGCCGATGCCCGCTATCCGCAGACCGGGTGGCGGCGGGCGCTGCTCGAGCTGGTGTGGTTCGGCGGGGGCGCGGTGTTGCTGGGGGTGGCGTGGACGCCGTGGGCGGGGGTGGCGATGTTCGCGGTGTGGGCGGTCAACGGGGTGTTGCGGGTGGTGTGGGGGCAGGTCGGGCAGGTGCCCTGAGGGCCCGGTGCGGTGCCTCGAGGTGACCGGCGCGTCGGTGCCGGGTGGGATCTGACATCCACCCGGCACCGGCTCCGGGGTTCCGGTCTCCGATCGGTCGGCCGGTAGCGCGGTTCGCGCGGGTCAGATGTCGCCGAATGCCTTGGCGTACCGGATCTTTCCGCCCGGCGGCGTGGCGGCCGGGTTCAGGCTCAGGGCCATGAGCGCGTCGTCGGGGACTTCGACGTTCATGGCGATGCCGTGATCCGAGGCGCGGGTGAAGCCGAAGCGCGGGTAGTAGCTCGGATGCCCGAGCACGGTCACGAACTGCTCGCCCCGGGCCGCGGCCGCGGCCAGGCCCGCGCGGGTCAGGGCGTCGCCCATGCCGCGGTTCTGGTGGTCGGGCAGGACCGAGACCGGCGCCAGGCACAGCGCGGGGGTGGCGCCGATGTGGTTGCGGGTCAACAGCACATGGCCGATGGGGGTGTCGAATTCGTCGACCGCGACCAGGGACAGCGCGGGGATCCAGGCCGGGTCGGCGCGCAGGGCGTCGACGAGTTCGGCTTCGGCGCCGGTGTCGAAGGCGGCGGCGACGATGTCATGGACGGCGTCGCGGTCGGCGAGCATTTCGGTGCGGATGTTCCAGGTGGGTGTGCGCATGGTGGGGCACAGTCCTTTTCGTGTGTGGTGTGGCCGCGCGGAGCGCGCGGCGCGGGACGGGAACGGGTCAGGCCGTCGCCGTGGGTGATGTGGTGATCGGGTAGGCGACGGCCTCGCGCGCGGTCATCAACATCACTCCTCGTCCGGGGGGTTCGGCACACACGAATGGGTGCGGGGGCATGAGAACGAGGCCACGCTACCCGAACCGGGGAGCGAACCTCCAGCTATTTGCCTGTGTGGTCAGTGGTCGTCGTGGCGCCCGCGCACCGGCAGGACCAGTTGCGCGCCGGTGACCGGGTGGTCGAACACGTCGACGGGGTGCTGGTAGACGCGGGTGAGCAGGTCGGCGGTCAGGACCGTGCGCGGTGGGCCGTCGGCGGCGATGCGACCGTCCTGCAGGACCGCGACGCGGTCGGCGTAGGCGGCGGCGACCCCGAGGTCGTGCAGCACGACCACGACCGCGGCGCCGGCGGTGGCGCGTTCGCGGGCCAGGCGCAGGACCTGTTCCTGGTGTCCCAGGTCCAGGGCGGCGGTGGGTTCGTCCAGTAGCAGGGTGGCGGTGTCCTGGGCCAGCACGCGCGCCAGGGCGACGCGGGCGCGTTCGCCGCCGGACAGGGCGGGGAAGGTGCGCCCGGCCAGGTGTTCGACGTCGGTGGCGGCCAGGGCGGCGGCGATGCGCTGTTCGTCGTGGCGCTGTCGTTCGGTGCGGGCCCAGGGGGCGCGGCCCATGGCCACGACTTCGCGTGCGGTGAACGGGAATCCGACGGTGTGGTTCTGGGGCAGGACCGCGCGGCGGCGGGCCATGTCGATCGGGGCCCAGTGGGTCAGGGGTGTGCCGTCGAGTTCGACGGTGCCGCTGCTGGGTTCGAGTTCACCGGCCAGGGCGGCGAGCAGGGTGGATTTGCCGGCGCCGTTGGGGCCGACCAGGGCCACGATCTGTCCGGCGACGACCTCGAAGTCGACTCCGGACAGCACTTTTCGGCCGCCGCCGCGTTCGAGGTCGACCCCGTGTGCGGACAGGGTGACCGTGCCGGGTGCGGGGGTGCCGGGCAGCTCGTGCTGACGGGCGAAGAGCCCGCCGAGTTTGTTTTTCGTGGTTGTCATGCCCAGCCTCCCGCGCGGGCCCGGGTGCGTCGCAGCAGCCAGAAGAAGAACGGGCCGCCGACCAGGGAGGTGAGCATGCCCAGGGGCAGGTCGGCGTTGTGGACCAGGGCGCGCGCGCCGATGTCGGCCGCGACGAGCACGACCGCGCCCAGGATCGCCGAGAGCGGGATGAGCACGCGGTGCGCGGGCCCGACGAGCATGCGGACCAGGTGCGGGACGATCAGGCCGACGAACAGGATGATGCCGGTGAACGCGACCCCGGCGGTGGCCAGGATGGCGACCACGACGATCACGTTGCGGCGCAGGCGTTCCACGTCCACGCCCAGGTGCGCGGCCGCGGATTCGCCCAGGGCGAGCAGGTCCAGGCGCGGGGCCATGAGGATGGCGGCCCCGACGCCGATCAGGGTCAGCGGCGCCACGATCGCGACCGAGGACCAGGTGGAGCCGTTGAGGCTGCCCAGCTGCCAGAACACGATCTGATCGCGTGCCGCGGGGGAGGCGGTGAACAGCAGGAACGAGATGAGCCCGCCGGCGAAGGCGTTGATGGCCACGCCGGTCAGGACCAGGGTGACCACTTCGGTGCGCCCGTTCGAGCGCGATAGCGCGTACACCAGGAACGTGGTGATCAGCCCGGCGACGAACGCGCCCGCGGCCACGGACCAGGACGCGACGAACGCGCCGCCGACGACGATGACGGTGCCCGCGCCCACGGCCGCCCCGGCCGAGACGCCGATGACGCCGGGTTCTGCCAGCGGGTTGGCGAACACCCCCTGCAGTAGCGCGCCCGCGGTGGCCAGGGCCGCGCCCACGAGCATGGCCATGACCACGCGCGGGAACCGCACCTCCCACAGGGTGAGATCACCGGCGGGGTGCGCGGGCATGGGTCCCCAGTCCAGTCCCATGCGATGGAACAGGCTGCCCGCGACCTCGGCGGGGGTGGTGGGCACCTGCCCGACCGCGGCCGAGATCAGCGCCAGCACGATCAGCGCGAGGACGGCGGCGGTGAAGATGAGCGTGGTCCGCGACCACGTTCCGCGCCGCGCGGGCGCGGTGGCGGGGTGATCGCTCGCCGTGGTGAGCGTGGTGCGGGCGCCCGCCTGGTCGGTGGTGGCTCGCACGCCGGTGCCCGAGGTGATCGCCGCGCCCGCGATCGTGGGTGTCCCCGACTCCATGGTTGCCGGGTCCGCGCCGGTCAGCGCATGCGCGACTGCCGGGTCTGCCCCGGTGCCGGCCGGCGTCGTGGCGGGCCCGAGTGGATCCGAGGTGTGGTGCGTCTCGGATCCGACGGCACCGGGGCGGTGTGTCACTGCGGCCGAATCCTGGTGCGGGGCAGGGTGTTCCGGCCCCGGCGTGCGCGGTTCGGGGGGTGGTGCGGGTGACACGGGCCGATCGTGGGGGTCCTGGGGGGTCATGCGGTCTTTTCGCCGTAGACGGCCTGGGCCAGGGCCTGCACGACGCGGCCGGTGTTGGGGCCGAAGGACAGCAGGACCGCGTCGGACATGTCGACCACGCGCTTGTTCTTGCCGGCGGGGGTCTGGGCGATGCCGGGGATCTTGGCCAGCCCGTCCACGCCGCCGACCGAGGACAGGCCATCGCTCATGACCAGCAGCACGTCGGGGGCCGCGGCGATGAGGGCTTCGCTGGTGATGGCGATGAACGGCTCGCTGACCCCCGAGGCGGTGCCGGCGTCGGTGCCGCCGATGGCGGCGATCAGCGAGTCCGCGCCCGAGCCGGGGCCCGCGATCATGGCGATGGCGGTCGAGCGCAGGTACAGGAACGCGATGCGCGGCTTGGGCTCGCGCGCGGGGACCGCAGCGGTGGCGGCGTCGATCTCGGCGCGGGTGCGCTGGCCCAGGGTCTTGCCCGCGGCGGGCACGCCCAGGGCGGCGGCGACGGCTTCGATCTGCGGCACGACCCCGTCCATGGTGCGCTGGGGGTCGAAGTAGACCACGGTGATGCCCAGGGCTTTGAGCTGATCGCGCATGACCGCGGTGGCGCTGGTGGTGTCGGTCAGGAACACCGAGGGGCGCAGCGCGGCAATGGCTTCCACGTTCAGGGTGCCCGACCCGGCGGTGACGTTGGGCAGGTCCTCGACCGCGGGGAACGCCGCGGAGGTGGAGCGGCCCACGAGGTTGGGTCCGAGTCCGAGCGCGACGACGGTCTGGGCCAGGGTGCCGTAGCGGTCCGCGGCGATGATGCGGCTCGCGTCGGTGACGGTGACCTCGCTGCCGTCGAACGAGCGCACCGTGGCCGGCAGCACCGGGGTGGGCGCGGGCGCCAGGGGTACGGGGTCCAGGTCGGTCAGGGTCGCGGTGGCCGGGCCCTGCGGCCCGGTGCCCGAGGTGCTCTCGCCGGTGCCGCAGGCGGTGGCGCCGATCAGCAGACCGGCGCCCAGCAGCGCCGACACCGCGCGCAGGAGCAGCTTCGGGCGACCGTTCACGCTAGACCTCATGCAGGTAAGGCTAACCACGGGTCATTCGGTGCGTGCACTGACGTCTCCGAGTGCGGCCGCGATGGCCCGCGGCAGCTCCAGCGTCTCGGCGGCGATCACCCCGGTGAGCTGGCCGATGTCGCGGGCGCCCACGATGAGCGAGGCCACCCCGGGCTGATCGCGCACCCACGCCAGGGCCACCGCCAAAGGTGAGGTGCCCAGGCCGTCGGCGGCGGTGACGACGGCGTCGACCACGCGCACGGCCAGATCGTCGAGGCGGGCGTTGATCTCGGCGGCGGTGGCCTCGTCGGCGCCGCGCGAGTCCGCGGGCACGCCGTCGCGGTATTTGCCGGTCAGGATGCCCCCGGCCAGGGGTGCGGTGGCGATGACGCCGATGCCGTGATGCTGTGCGGCGGGCACGAATTCGTGTTCGACCCCGCGCGCGAGCAGCGAGTACGGGTGCTGGGCGGCGGTCAGGGGCGCGGTGGCCGCGAGGGTGGCCAGTTGCCAGCCGTCGTAGCCGCGCGCTCCGGCGTAGCGCACGCGCCCGGTGCGCACGGCGTATTCGAGTGTGGCCGAGACCTCTTCGAGGGGGGTGTGCGGATCCCAGGCGGCCACGGTCCACAGGTCCAGGTGATCGACCCCGAGCAGGGTCAGGGTGCGGTCGAGCTGGCGCATCATGGTGCGCCGGGAGGCGTCCACGCGCCAGCGGGTCGGGGCGGGCGCGGGTCCGGCGGCGGGGTTCACCCGCACCGGAACCTGGCCCGAGCACACGCTGAGCACCAGGTCCTCGCGGCCGAACTCCTTGACCAGCGGGCCCAGGATCTGTTCGGCGGCCCCGTCGCCGTAGGCGGGGGAGCAGTCCACCAGGGTGCCCCCGGCCTCGGCGAAGGCCATCATTTGCGCGCCGGCGTCCTCGGCGTCGGTCTCGCGGCCCCAGGTGTGGGTGGCCAGCCCGATCCGTGAGACCCGAAGTCCGCTGCGCCCCAGCGTGCGCTGTTCCATCACCGCGCTTGCTCTTTCATCACAGGGATCAGCCTAAGGGCACGGGTCCCCTGTTCCGGGGTATGCCTCGCGGCGACCGTAAATGCCTGCGCGTCTTGGACAATCGCCCGGCACGGTGCGGGGGGTGCGCGCGCCCGCGCGGGCGGGCGGGCCGGCGGTGTGCGCGCACCGCTGTCGGGGATTCGCCCCTGCCCTGTAGGGTCGCTGCGGTGTTCGGCGGTCGAAACCGCCGCAGGTGGGCGAATTGTCCACCGGCAGCCGACGATTCGGGATTGGAGGTCGTGTGGGCGAGTCGATGACATGGATACAGGCCCTGGTGTTGGGCGCGGTGCAGGGGCTCACGGAGTTTCTGCCGATCTCGTCCTCGGCGCACATGCGCATCGTGTCGGCGGTGTTCTTCGGCGACGACGCCGGCGCCTCGTTCACCGCGGTCACCCAGCTGGGCACCGAGCTGGCGGTGCTGGTGTATTTCGCCAAGGACATCTGGCGGATCCTGGTGGCCTGGTTCAGCACGCTGTACATGCAGTTCACCGGTACCCGGCCCGCGCCGCTGCCCGCCTCGGAGCAGCTGACCGCGCAGTTGCCGATGTACACCGACGGCACCCTGGACTACGAGGCGGAGTACGAGCTCGATCCCGACGCCCAGCGCGAACTGGACTACCGCATCGGCTGGTATGTGATCATCGCCACGATCCCGATCGGGGTGCTGGGATTCCTGTTCAAGGACGAGATCCGTACCGGCGCACGCAATCTGTGGATCATCTCGGCGAACCTGATCCTGTTCGCGCTGGTGATCGCCGCGGGTGAGTACTACGGGCGCAAGATCCGCCCGATCGAACAGCTCACCACCCGCGACGGCCTGGTGATGGGTTTCGCGCAATGCCTGGCGTTGATCCCGGGCGTGTCGCGTTCGGGGGCGACCTCGACCGCGGGCCTGTTCCTGGGATTGCGGCGCGAGGCCGCGGTGCGGTTCTCGTTCCTGCTGGCCATTCCCGCGGTGCTGGCCTCGGGGTTGTTCAGTCTCCCCGATGCTTTCGAACCCGCCGGTGAGGGCCTCAACGCCTCGGGCGCGCAGATCCTGGTGGCCACGGTGGTGGCGTTCGCGCTGGGCTATGCCTCGGTGGCGTGGCTGCTCAAGTTCGTGTCCAAGCATTCGCTGGACTGGTTCGTGGGCTACCGCATCGTGCTGGGCCTGGCGGTGATGGCGCTGCTGGCGACCGGCGTCGTGTCGGCCACCTAGTCGGTAGGCTGTCCCGGTGACGGTGATCCTGTTGCGGCACGGCGTCTCCACGTCGAACACTGCCCACACTTTGGCTGGTCGGAGCGCCGGTGTCGATCTCACCGATCGAGGTCGCGAACAAGCGCAGAATCTGGTGCAACGGCTCGGGGCCCTGCCGATAGAGCACATCGTGTCCTCTCCGCTCTTACGCTGTCAGCGAACTGTCACCCCGCTCGCGGACAAGCTAGGGCTCGAAGCCGAACCCGATGAGCGGTTGCTCGAGGTCGACTACGGCGAGTGGACGGGCCGCCCGCTGAGCGAGCTGGTGAACGAGCCGCTGTGGAAGATCGTGCAGCGGCACGCCTCGGCGGCGGTGTTCCCCTCGGGAGAAGGCTTGGCGCAGGTGCAGTTCCGCGCGGTCGCGGCAATCCGCGAGCGTGATCGGGCCTTCGCCGACAAGCACGGCGGTGACGTGTTGTGGGTGGCGTGCACGCACGGCGATGTCATCAAGTCGGTGCTGGCCGACGCGTTCGGCATTCACCTGGACGGATTCCAGCGGATCGTGGTCGAACCGGCCTCGGTGAGCGTGGTCCGCTACAGTCCAACCGCTCCGTATGTGTGGCGGGTGAACGATACCGGCGCGGATCTGTCCAGCTTGGCGGCGATTTCGCCGCAAACCGGTCGCGAATCGCGATCGGGGCCGGTGCCCGGAGGTGAAACGGGTACCACCGGTAGTACGGGTAATGGGGATGCCGAGCACCCCGATTCTTAAGGTGAACAGCTGTCAGGAGGTGCCATGGGCCGAGCTATCCATATTTTCCGCACCCCCGATCGTTTCATCGCCGGCACCGTCGGCGAGCCGGGCGACCGCGCCTTCTACCTGCAGGCCGTGCAGGAGCCGCGCGTGGTCAGCGTGTTGCTGGAGAAGCAGCAGGTGAAGGTCTTGGCCGATCGGATGGGGTTGCTGCTGGACGAGGTGCAGCGCCGCTTCGGCACCCCGGTGCCCCCGCAACCCTCCGATGTGGCCGATGTGGCCCCGCTGGTGACCCCGATCGAATCCGAATTCCGGGTCGGCACCATGGGTTTGGGCTGGGACGCCGACGCGGGCGCGGTAGTGGTGGAGTTGCTGGCGATCACCGAGACCGAGGTCGACGAGTCGGTGGTCCTGGATGACACCGAGGAGGGCCCGGACGCGGTGCGGGTGTTCCTGACCCCGATCCAGGCGCGGGAGTTCGCGTTGCGGTCCACGCGGGTGATCGCGGCCGGGCGCAAACCGTGCCCGCTGTGCGGGGAGCCGCTCTCGGCGCAGGGGCACATGTGTGTGCGCACCAACGGGTACAAGCGCGGTGACATCTTCGGCGCGAGCGAGGCCGAGGAGTGAGATGAGCACCGATCCCCTGTACACCGCGGACCTGTCGGTGATCGGGCAGGTCACCACGGCCTCGAACGTGACCCTGGTGTGCGCGGCCGGGGACGTGCGGGTGGTGTACAAGCCCGAGCGGGGTGAGCGCCCGCTGTGGGATTTCCCCGACGGCACCCTGGCCGGGCGCGAGGTTGCCTCGTATCTGGTCTCGGATGCCCTGGGCTGGGGGGTGATTCCGGAAACCGTTCTGCGCGAGGGTCCGCTGGGGCCGGGCATGGTGCAGCGCTGGATCGAGACCACCGAGGATCCCGAGCGGCTCGATCTGGTGGATCTGTGCCCGGTGGGGCAGGTTCCGGACGGGTACCGGGAGGTGTTGCGGGCGCTGGACCCGGGGGGCCGCCCGGTGTCGCTGATCCATGCCGCCGATGAGCGCCTGCATCGGATGGCGGTGCTCGATGTGCTGATCAACAACGCCGACCGCAAGGGCGGGCACGCGCTCGAGGGCCGCGACGGGCGCGTGTACGGTGTCGATCACGGGATCTGCCTGCACACCGAACCCAAGCTGCGCACGGTGCTGTGGGGGTGGGCCGGTGAGCCGATCGAGGATCAATTGCTCACCGACATCACGGTTTTGGTGAAGGCGCTGCCGGGTGAGCTGGGCGGGCGTTTGAGCGAGCACATCACCGACGCCGAGATCGAGGCTCTCGAGCAGCGGTGCCGGGCCGTGCTGGAGAATCCGGTGATGCCGTTGCCCGCTTCCCAGCGCCCGATTCCGTGGCCGGCGTTCTGAGTGCCCGGTCCCCGGATCCGAAAACGTTGTATGCATCATGATTTCAACCATTGACGTGTGTGGGCGGGTCGTTAAGGTGCTGGTCGGGCGCGCCTTACCCGCCGGGGGCGCGGCGGTGCTGTGCGGGGGCGGGCGGGTCGTCCCGCGAGCGCACCGTTAACCTGAAATCCATGCAGTCCTGGTCCGATATCGCTGTCCCGACCGTCCCCGGATCCGGACCGCCGTTGCGCTTGTACGACACCGCCGACCGGCAGGTCCGCCCGGTCACCCCGGGCAAGACCGCCACCATGTACGTGTGCGGCATCACCCCCTACGACGCCACCCATCTCGGGCACGCGGCCACCTATCTGAGCTTCGATCTGGTCAACCGGTTGTGGCGCGATGGCGGGCACGAGGTGCGGTACGTGCAGAACGTCACCGATGTGGACGATCCGCTGTTCGAGCGGGCCGCGCGCGACGGCATCGATTGGCGGGATCTGGGCGCGCGCGAGGTGGAGCTGTTCCGCGAGGACATGAGCGAGTTGCGGGTGCTGCCTCCGGCGCAGTACGTGGGCGCGATCGAGTCGGTGCAGGAGGTCGTGGAGCTGGTCGACAAGCTGCTGGCTTCGGGCGCGGCGTACGTGGTCGATGATCCGGAGTTCCCGGACGTGTATTTCCGGCACGACGCGACCGAGCAGTTCGGGTACGAGTCCGGGTACGACCGGGCGACCATGGACCGGTTGTTCGCCGAGCGCGGCGGGGATCCCGAGCGCCCGGGCAAGCGTGATCCGATCGACGCGCTGCTGTGGCGGGCCGCGCGCGAGGGTGAGCCGTCGTGGCCGGCGCCGTTCGGGGCGGGCCGTCCGGGCTGGCATATCGAGTGCGCGGCGATCGCGTTGAACCGCATCGGCACCGAGTTCGACATCCAGGGCGGGGGCAGCGATCTGATCTACCCGCACCACGAGTACTCCTCCGCCCATGCCGAGGCGCTGGTCAAGGGCCGGCGGTTCGCCCGCCATTACGTGCACGCGGGCCTGATCGCCTATCAGGGCGAGAAGATGTCCAAGTCGCGCGGCAACCTGGTGTTCGTGTCGAGGTTGCGCCGGTCGGGCACCGACCCGTCCGCGATCCGCCTCGGGTTGTTCTCCGGGCATTACCGCCAGGACCGGGAGTGGACCGAGCAGACCCTGGCCACCGCGCTCGCGCGCCTGGATCGCTATCGGGCCGCGGTCGCGCTGGCCTCGGGCCCGTCCGCGCAGGACACCGTCGCGCGGGTGCGTCAGCATCTGGCCGATGATCTCGATACCCCGAAAGCGCTGGCGGCCCTGGACAATTGGGCCGATCAGGCGCTGGCCTACGGCGGGCCCGACGCGAGCGCCCCGGCGCTGATCCGCGACGCGGTCGACGCCCTGCTGGGTGTGCGCCTCTGATCGATGGCCCGTCCCGGCCCGATTCACCGATGGCCCGTCGCGCAGTGGCTGCGCGGCGGGCCATCGTGGTTGGGGGACAGCTCGATTGGCGTGGATCCCCACCTCGCACCGCCGGATCACGGCCCGAGGCGTCCAGGTTTCCGGAACAGCTGCCGGCAACCGAGTCGATCATCATGCAGGTCCGGTCGCCGCCGTGCTCGGCGGCATCGATGCCGGTGCGCCGCGTTGGCGGGCGGGGGATCTCACCATGTGGGCAGGGGGTGGTGTTCGCCCTTCCGGCGGGCCGCTCGGGGGCGATACGGTGAGGCTTTCACTCTCTCACCCTCAATGAGGAGGTTCGACGGTGACCGAGGTTCCCGGGTTCGATCGGTTGCGCGCGGTGCTGGCGCAGGGTCGTGTGGTGCGCAAGCAGATTCGAGCCGGGGGTGATCTGCTGGGGGCGGTGCGCCGCGATCCGCGGATCGTGCGGGATCTGGTGTCGGGCCTGACCGGCGGTGCGAGCACGCCGCCGCCCGCGGTCGATCTCGGGGATCGTGTTCCGCCCGCGGGGTTGAGCGAGTACGCGCGCACCGCGCACGCCGCCCAGCGTCTCGAGGCCGCGCCCGAGACGGTGGCCGCATACCTGCTGGGGTTGGGGAACATTCCGCGCTGGTTCACCTTCCACGCCGGGTGGCGCGGGGCCGAGCCGGGGCAGGCCGAGCCGGGACTCGAGTTCACCCAGGTCGCCAAGTTCATGGGCATTCCCGCGGATCTGCGCTGGAGCGTCGCCGCGGCCACCGACACGGGCCTGGAACTGCGCGGCACCGGCCCGCAGGGACTGACGCTGGGGCTGTGGATGACGGTGACCCCGGACGGGCCCGGCTCGATGGTGTACCTGGACGCGGGACTGGCGGGCGCCCCGATCGAGGGCCCGCTGGGCGGCACGGTGGCGCGCAGTCTGGGTGAGGCGCTGACCGACTCGCTGGCGTCCTTGCCCGCGGTGCTGGCCGCGGCTCCGGCCGGGACCGGTCGCGCGGCGCGTAAAGCGGTGCGGCACATCGCGTCCGGGACGGTGCTCGCGCCCACGACCCCGGTGCTGGTGGGCGTGGGCCAGGTGGTGACCCGCACCCCCGAACCCGAGTTCCCCGATCCCTCGGCGCTGGCGGTGCGCGCGCTGGCGGCCGCGGCCGCCGACGCCGGGGCCGGTGCGGGGCTGCTGGCGGGCGCGGACGCGGTGTTCACCGTGGCCCCCACCTCGTGGCAGTACCGGGATCTGGGTGCGCTGGTGGCCGCGGCGGTCGGGGCGGGCACGGTGGACACGGTGCAGTCGAGCCCGTTCGGCGGCGACGGCGGGCAGTTGGTGATCAACGAGGCCGCGGCCGCGATCGCGGCCGGGGACTACGAGATCGTCCTGGTGACCGGCGCCGAGGCCGGGGCCACCGCGGCCGCGGCCCAGCGCGCCGGGGTGGATCCGGGCTGGCCGGTGCAGGATTCGCAGGTGCGGCCCACGCGCACGGTCGGGATCGACAAGGCGGCCAACAACGCCGCCGAGACCACCGCGGGCCTGCTGGCCCCGATCAACATGTACGCGCTGATCGAATCGGCGAACCGGCACCGGCTGGGCCGCACACTCACCGAGCACGCGAGCGCGGTCGCCCGGTTGTGGTCGCGGTTCTCCGCGATCGCGGCCGCCAACCCCTATGCCTGGCAGCCGGTCGAGCAGACCCCCGAGCAGATCGCCACGGTGTCCGAGGCCAATCGGATGATCTCCGCGCCGTATACCAAGCTCGAATGCGCGAACCTGACCGTGGACATGGCCAGCGGCATCATCATCACCAGTGCCGCCGCGGCCGAGGCCGCCGGTATCGCCCAGGACAGGTGGGTGTTCCTGCACGCGGGCGCCTCGGGCAGCGACGAGTGGTTCGTCAGCGAGCGCACCGAGTTGGCGGCGTCCCCGGCGATCGCGGCCCTGGGCGCGGCGGCGCTGGGTCATGCCGGGATCACCGCCGATCAGCTCACCCACGTCGATCTGTACGCGTGCTTCCCGGTGGCGGTGCAGATCGCCGCGCGCGAGCTCGGCCTGCCCGCCGAGGATCCGGCGCGGCCGCTGTCGGTGACCGGCGGGCTGACCTTCGGCGGCGGGCCGGGCAACAATTACGGCGGGCACGCGGTCGCCACGCTGGTGCAGCGCCTGCGCGCCGAACCCGAGGCGTACGGGCTGGCGACCTCGCTGGGCTGGTATCTGACCAAGCACGCGCTGGGGGTGTATTCGGCGACCCCGCCCGCGCGCGCCTACGCGCATCTGACCCCGGTGATCGAGCATCCCCCGGCCCGGCGCGCGGTCACCGGCTATTCGGGTCCCGCGGTGGTGGAGGCGTACACCCTGCCCTATGACCGCGACGGTAAGCCCGAGGCCGCGATCGTGAGCGTGCTGACCGAGTCCGGTGACCGAATCCTGGTGCGCAGCACCGACACCGGCACCGTGCACGCGTTCACCGACTCCGATCTGCTGGGCGTGCCGGTCACCGTGGACGGGGACATCATCGCGGCCACCGGCAGCGACCGGGTCGCTCTGCCCGCCCCGCCGCCGGCGCCGGTGCTGATCGAGCGCCGCGGGCACGTCATGATCATCACGATCAATCGCCCGCACGCGCGCAACGCGATCGATCTGGCCACCGCGCTGGGCATCGAACGCGCCATCGACGCCTACGAGGCCGATCCGGGCGCGCGCATCGCGATTCTCACCGGTGCGGGCGGATACTTCAGTGCCGGAATGGATCTCAAGGCCGCCTCGCGCGGTGAGGTGCCGATCACCGAGAAGCGCGGCATCCTGGGCCTGGTCGCGTTGCCCCCGCGCAAACCGTTGATCGCCGCGGTGGAGGGCCCGGCGCTGGCGGGCGGGTGCGAGCTGGCGTTGTGCGCGGATCTGATCGTGGCCGCCGCCGATTCGATGTTCGGTATTCCCGAGGTCAAGCGCGGGCTGGTCGCGGTGGGCGGCGGGGTGCTGCGCCTGTCCCAGCGCCTGCCGCGCGCGATCGCCATGGAATTGACCCTGACCGGTGATCCGATCACCGCCGCGCGCGCGGCGGAGCTGGGGTTGATCAATCAGGTCGCCGAACCCGGTGGCGCGCTGGCCGCGGCGCTGGTGCTGGCCGAGCGGGTGGCGGTGAACGCGCCGCTGAGCATCGACGCGGGCAAGCAGATCATCGATCAGTGCCCGGATTGGTCGGTGGCCGAGGCGTTCGCCAAGCAGGGTCAGATGGCCGCGGCGGCGCTGTCGTCGCTGGACGCGGGTGAGGGGATGGCCGCGTTCGTGCAGAAGCGGGCACCGGTCTGGCAGGGCCGCTGACCGCTCGCCGGGATCGGGCGCGACGAAAACCTCGGGGCGCCAACGCCTGTGGTGCACACTCTCGATGTCGCGTATCGGTGAGACCCGCACCGGTGCGCGAGGATCGAGGAGAAGGAATTGATGTCGATGAGTTCGATGCTTCCGGGTGAGTCCACCCTCAAACTGCAGCGCGACGGGCTGACCCTGACCGCCCGGCACGCCGGTCCCGCCGACGCCCCCCTGGTGGTGCTGCTGCACGGTTTCCCGGACACCCCGCACACCTGGGACGCGGTGATCCCGCCGCTGGTGGGCGCGGGCTATCAGGTGCTGGCCCCGTGGCTGCGCGGCTACACCCCCGCCTCGGCCTCGCGCACCGCCCGCTACGACCTGCTCGCGGTCGCCGACGACATCGCCGCCTGGTGCCACGCCCTGGGTGATCCGCCCGCGCACCTGGTCGGGCACGACTGGGGTGCGTTCGCGACGCTGGTGCTGGCCAAGCGCGCGCCGCGGCGGTGGCTGTCGGTGACGCTGCTGGCGATTCCGCCGTTCGGTGGCGGGTTCGCCCCCGCGATCGCCCGCTATCTGCCCGCCCAGATGCTCCTGTCGTCCTATATCCCGATCATGGCTTCCGGGGCCTCGCCGCGGCTGCTGACCCGCTCGGGTGCGGGGTTCGTGCGCCGGTTGTGGTCGCGCTGGTCTCCGGGCTGGGAGTTCACCGACGCCGAGTTCGCCCCCACCGCCGCGGTGTTCACCGACCGCGCGATGGCCTACGCCACGACCCGCTACTACCGGTCACTGTTCCAGGTGCACCGCGCCCCCACCCGGGCGTTCCACCGGCTGCTGCTGGCCGCCCCGGCGCCGCTGCCGACCCTGGTGCTGGCGGGCCTGCGCGATGGCTGCCTGTCCCCGGGCCTGGTGCGGGTGCTGAGCGAGCACGCGGGCGCGGACCTGGTCCAGCTCCCCGGGTGCGGGCATTTCCTGCAGGCCGAGAAACCCGGCGAGGTCGCCGCGCATCTGCTGGCCCATCTGGACAACCACGCGCCCTGAGATCATCCGTGCGCGCCCGGTCCCGGGACCGGACGCGCTCAGGCACATTACGCGGGTGCGCGCGGATGCCGTTGCCGTGGAATGGTTGTCGCCCGCGACCGTCAGGGCAGGGCCAGGGCGGTGAGGGCGTCGGCGAACATCACGCTCTTGATCGCGCCCAGGGTGCCCTGGTCCTTGACGCCCAAGGGGGTGAGCAGGTTCACGGCGGTGGGGGTGAGCGCGTCCAGGTCGGTGGCGGCGTCGATGATGTCCAGGCTCAGGGCCTCGGGCGCGGGGAAGCGGTGCGCGGTGGTCATCGAGGCGATGGCCGCGCGCGGGGTGAGTTTGGCCTGGATGAGCGCGGCCATGCCGGCGGTGAAGGGGATGCGGATGTCGGCTTCGGGGAAGCAGAAGAAGCCGCGGTCCGCGCGCATGAGGCGGTAGTCGTGTGCCATGGCGAGCATGGCCCCGGCGCCGAAGGCGTGCCCGGGCAGGGCGGCGGCGGTGGGCAGCGGGAAGGCCAGCACGCGCGCGAACAGCGCGTGCACCCGGCCCACATACCATTGCGCGCGATCGCCATTGGCCCCGAGCCAGTCCAGGTCCAGGCCGTTGGAGTAGAACTTGCCGCTCGCGGTGGTGATCAGCGCGTGCGCGCCCTCGGCCACCACGGTGTCCAGGGTGGTGTCGATCTCGGTGAGCCAGTCGGGGGTGAACCGGTTCTCCCCGTCGCCCAGGTCCAGGACGGCGATCTTGTCGTGGTAGGTCAGGGTGATGCTCATGGGGTGTCCTTCATTCTCTGATTCGGTTGCCGGTCAACGAGTTCGGTGATCGGGGTCGGCGGGGCCCACGGCCAGGACCGCGCGCACGGCCGCGGCGAGCTGGGCGCGCGCGTGCGGGTCGGCCAGGCGGTCGCGCTCGAGCAGGATCGCGGTGGGCAGATCGACCAGGCAGATGGTCAGGGTGTCCACCGCGCGGGCGTCGCGCCGGTCCCACAGCGCGGTGGACAGTTCCTTGAACAGTTCGATCAGCGCGCGCTCGAGCGCGTGCATGCGCGCGGTGAGGGGTTCGGGCACGGTGTCGGTCCCGAGCAGTTCGGCGCGCCGGGTGCCGAGCAGCAGCCGGCACGAGTCGGGGAAGCGTTCGGCGAACACCGCGGGGGCGCCCGCGGCCGCGATCACCGCCCGCACCGGGTCCCCGGGGTGCGCGTCCACGAGTTCGCGTTGCACCTGCCCGAAGCGTTCGCCCGCGCGGATCCAGGTGCGCGCGCACAGCTCCGCGCGTGAGCCGAAGCTGTGGTAGAGCGCGCCGTTGGACATGCCGGTGGCCGCGGCGACTGCGCGGATGGTGACCGCGGCGGGCCCGGCGGTGGCGGCGAGGGTTTCGGCGGCGTCCAGGACGGCGTCGGGGTCGTAGGTGCGCGGGCGGGCCATGGCACGACAGTAACAGAGCAACTGCTCTGTAATGGGTGTGAGGTAGCACGCACCGAGACCGGTAGCGCTGTCCGAACCGGCGACCCGCGACCTAGGGGTGCGCGCCCGCCGCGGGTTCGTGCACACCCTCGGCGAGCTCGGGGGAGTACATGCGCTCGATCTCACCCGCGTACTTGCGCGCGATGGGCGTGCGCCGCAGTTTCATCGTCAGGGTGATCTCGTCACCGCCGGGTTCCCAGAACGTGGGCAGGATCGTGAAGCGTTTGATCTGCTCGACCCGCGACAGGTGCGCATTGCCCGCGGCGATCCCGGCCGCGATATCGGCGATCACGCCCTTGTCCGCGGCCAGCGCCGCCGCCGAGGCATCGGGCAGATCATGGTGCGCGGCATAGGGTTGCGCGGATTCGGCATCGAGGACGATCAGCGCGGTGTTGTACGAGCGCGCGTCCCCGATGGTGGCCAGCGCCCCGATCAGCGGCGTGCTGGCCTTGAGCGTGTTCTCGATATTGGCCGGGGACATGTTCTTGCCCGCGGCGTTGATGATCAGCTCCTTCTTGCGGTCCACCACCCGCAGATAGCCGTGCTCGTCCTCGGTGATGATGTCCCCGGTATGCAGCCACCCGTCCGCGTCCAGCGCCTCGGCGGTCTTGTCCGGTTCCTTGCGGTAGGCGCGCATCAGCAGGGGCCCGCGCACCAGGAATTCCCCGTCCGGCGCGATGCGCGATTCGAGTCCGGGTAGCAACGTGCCCACGGTGCCCAGGCGCGCGAGCTGCGGCGGGCTGACGCTGGCCACGCATGTCAGCTCGGACATGCCCCACACCTCCGAGATCGGGATGCCGAGCCCGAAGAAGAACCCCAGGGTCTGCGCCGGAATCGGCGCGGCCCCCGACAGCGCCCATTTGAGCTGATCCAGACCGAGCTTGGCGCGCAGCCCGGACAGCACCAGCGCATCGGCCTTCGCCCATTCCGCGGCCTGCGCGTCATCCAGGGGCGCCCCGGCCAGCTGCGCGGCGGCTTTGCGCCCGGCCACCTCGAGCGCCCAGTCCAGGGCGGCCTTGCGCGCGGGATCGGTTTCGGCGGCGACCGCGAATTCCACTCCCGCCTTGAGCTTTTCCCACACCCGCGGCACCGCGCCCCAGATGGTGGGCCGCACATCGACCAGCGCGGCCGGCAACTGCGTGCGATCGGGCACCACGGTGATCTGGGTGCCGAAGAACTCCTGCAGGTACAGCGCGGTCACCCGATCGGCCATGTGCGCGGTCGGCAGATAGGAGGTGATGCGGTCCCCGAACTCGATCGGCATGACCGAGGCGTAGGCGCGACATTCGAACGCCAGGCTCGCATGGGTGATCTCCACGCCCTTGGGATTGCCGGTGGTGCCCGAGGTGTAGCACAGGGTCACGATGTCCGCCGGGTCCACCGCACCCCAGGTCGCCTCGAAATCGAAGTCCGAGCGCGCCAGCGAGGTCAGCTGCGCCACCGACAGCGTGCCCGGCACCGCCCGGTCCACGCACACGATCGTCTCGATCGGCACCCCCGCCGCGCGAATGCGGTCCACGAAATCGGCCTCGCAGAACACGATCCGGTTCCCGGCATTGGCGAACACGTACCCCAGCTGCTCGGGGGACAGGGTGTTGTACACCGAGAACGAGGTCGCCCCCGCGTGCTGCGCGCCGACCTCGAGGGGATAGAACTCGACCCGGTTGGACATCATCAGCGCCACGGTGTCCCCGCGCCCGATACCCAGCGCGGCCAGTCCACCGGCCACCGCCCGCACCTGCTGCGCGTACTCGCCCCAGGTCAGGGACTGCGTGCCGCCGATCGAGCGCACCGCCACCGCCCCCGGATCGATCGCCGCGACCGCCTGGAAGGCCGCACAGGACGTATTCGGTTCGCTCATAACAGTTTCCGATCCACTCACCGCCGACTATCTCAGACGGTAAGTCCTGCACGCGCGCACCGTGCCCGCTTTCGGTACATCACCCGCCCGCGCGTCACCGCGCGAGCCGGTGCACGCACCCCGTATCACCTCGTGGGCCGCATCGAGCACCACGCGAGGCCGGGAACGCACCGAGACCGCGGGCCGCGCTCGGCGATCCGCCCCCCGGGGCGGCGGCGGGCGTGCGGGAGATGGCGTGCGGGTCGGGCCGCCCCACCTCCCGCACGCCCGTGCGCGACCCCGCGCCGGCGCATCGGAACCGGTGCGCGGGTACCGGTCCCCGCCTGCGCCCCGCGGTGTCACCCCGGGCCGGGCAACGAACACCCGCCCTCGGGGAACCTAAGTGCGGCAAGGCATTTCGGGCAATACCCCGGAACCGGGGGCTGGCACCGCGACCACCGCATCGGGTTTGCTCGACAGGTCGCACCCGCGCGGAGGGTGACGACCACGTCGTGCCGGCCACCAGGGCGGGTGGCCGG
>NZ_JBEXUS010000093.1:0-32189 GCF_040614455.1 Nocardia sp. NPDC005978 | reverse complement strand
CCTCTTACCCTCCACGACGCACTTCCGATCTGGTCAGTACCCCGCGCGGGGCCGTGCGGCCGGCGGCTGTGCCGCCGGCCGAATGTCCGCCACCGGCGAACTCAGCGGATGCGCCGCCGGGGAACATGCCACCGTCCCCGCGCGCGTCGCCGCTATCCGGTTGCGTGTACGCCCGCCTGGCTGCCGGGTGTGCCCGTTCGCTCGCGGTGGCGTCACCCGCGTCGTCGCCGTCCCCGCCCGGTCGTGGGTCCGGGTGGATTCCGCCGGACCCGGGCCGTCCGCCGCCGGGTGGTGCGCCCTCCGGTGATCTGCCCGGGGCAGAAGATGTGCGAGAGCCGCCAGCGATGCGGTCGTCGCTTCCCTGCGCGTCTCGTGTCCCATAGTCATCGGGTTGCGCTGTGCGGCCTAAGAATCCGGCGTCGACGCGGGTGTTGTCCTCGGTATGGGTGTTGTGCGCGAGGTGTGCGTCTGTGCCCGCACCTGGCTGACCACTGCCGGTCCGGTGGACGCCGGTGCCGGCTGACTTCTGCTCTGCGGCAGGAGAAAACGAGCCGCGCGCGTGCGGGGGACCGGGGTCGGCGGCCGAGTCCGTTCGCCCGCTCGCGGAGGTCGCGTGCGTGCCGGCGTCGCGGGTCGAATCGTGTTCGTTTGCAACGGGAATCGAGGGGAGGCGGGGTGCGGGGGCGGTTTCGGCGTCTTCGCCGAGCCAGAGGCGGCGCGGGGTGCTCGGGGTGTGGTCGGGTAGGTGGCGAGCGACAACCGTTTCGCCGGAGCGGTCCACGGCCGCGCGGGCCGCGGCGGCGAAGGACTCGCAGTCGGGATAGCGGTCGTGGGGGTTCTTGGCCAGGACCGTCGCCAGCACCTCGTCGAGGCCGCCGGGGAGGCCGGGGCGGACATCGGTGAGGCGGGGGAGGGGAGCGTGCAGGTGGGCGGCGATCACGGCGGCGTCGTCCGAGCGTGCGAAAGGCGGCTCGCCGGTGAGGAGTTTGAACAGGGTGCAGCCCAGGGAGTAGAGGTCGGCGCGGTGATCGACCGGGCCGCCGCCGAAGCGTTCGGGGGCGGTGTAGGCCAGGGTGGCGCTCACCCGCGAGCCGGTCTCGGAATCCTCCACGCTGCGGGCGATTCCGAAATCGGTGACCATGGTGCGTTCGAAGGTCCCCGCGCCGTGCTCGACCAGCAGGTTGGCGGGCTTCACGTCGCGGTGCAGCACGCCGTGCAGGTGCGCGTGATCCAGCGCGCGCCCGGCGTCGCCGATCATGCGCACCGCCCGCTCGGGCGTGACCCGGCCGCCCGCGTGCGCGAGCACCGACGCCGCGTCCCCGCCCTCCACGAATTTCATGGAGATCCACAGGATTTCGTCGTCCGGGGAGTTGCGATCGTAGATCGGCACGATGTTCGGGTGATCCAGGGCGGTGATGAGCGCGGCCTCGCGCTCGAACCGCGCCCGCGCCTTGGCATCGTGCGCGAACGCGTCGTTGAGCACCTTGAGCGCGACCGACCGTTGCAGGCGCGGATGCCGGGCCAGATAGACCACGCCCATACCCCCGGCGCCCAGCGGTCTTTCGATGGCGTAGCCCGCGAACATCGAGCCAGGCTGCAATCGCATCTGCGGCCCCACCTCCCCGTTTCCCGCGCGGCACCGTGAGACAACGGTACGCCGCGGGCCGCTCCGGGGTCACGTGCCCGGCGTCCTGCCGGCCCGTGACGCCGGTAGTCCGAGAGGGAGATACGACCGGTTCGCGGCGCGGGTTCGAGTAGTGGGGGGTGCTCCACGTCGAGCGCCCGGTGGCTACGCTGCCCCCGGATCCGCTACCGCCTCACCGTGATCGATGATTTCGCCCCGACCCACCCCGATCGGGCGGGGAACGCGACCGGCGGTGTTCCGATCCGGCGTGGTTCCCCGGCTGTCGCACTCAACGCCGCACGGCGTGCGAGACGGCTGTGTCACCAGCCGCGATTGCCGTTGCCGCCGTTGCCGCCGCCGCGGTGATCGCCCTTGTCACCGCCGTTGTTGTGCTCGCGCTGCCAGCGATCCTTGTAGTGGCTCCAGCAGTAGTCCCAGTCCCAGCCGCGGCTGTTGCGGTCGCAGTACCACTCGTAGCCGCGGTCGTTGCTCGCGCTCGCGATCCCGCCGGAGTGCGCGGGGGCGGCGGCGGCCACACCCGCGCCGACCGGAAGAACGAACAGGGCGGCCGCCGCCGCGGTGACGACGCGCTTGGCGATGAGATTCATGAGGTCTGCTCCTGATGCGATGTCCCGGGAGGTGTTTCCCGTTGGCACCAATACTGCTGAGCAGCGCGGATATTCTCTGTCCGCTGTTCGACACACGAAGTGTGCCCGCGCCGACACTTCCGAGATCGGGCCGGCGCGGCCGCGACTCACTTCCCGGAGCGCCCCGGGAGCTTCACCGACTTGACCCGATCCTTCAGCGACTTACGTTCGCGTCGTTGCCTTTCCGGCTGCTCCGGCGGCAATTCCACGTCGTAACGCCGGATATAGGCGCCGATGAACGCCTGCCCGGTCGCCGTCACCGGTATGGCCAGCAGCGCCCCCGTCGCCCCGAACAGCGCGGCTCCGCCCAGCACCGCCCCGAAGGCCACCGCCGGATGCATGTCCAGGGTGGTGGCCGTGATGCGCGGCTGCAGCACGTAGTTCTCGAACTGCTGATACAGCACGATGAAACCGAGAATCCACAGCGCCGTGCGCGGATTCTGCGCCAGCGCGACGATCACCGGCAGCGCGCCCGCGAGGTAGGTGCCCACGGTGGGGATGAACTGCGAGACGACGCCGACCCACAGCGCCAGCGCGAACGCCGCCGGGATGCCGAGCACGCGCATGGCCGCGTAGTGCGCCAGCGTCGAGCACAGTGCCAGCAGCGCCCGCGAATATAGGTAGCCGCCGGTCTTCTCGACCGCGATGTCCCACGCCCGCAGCACATGCCGCTGCCGGGCCGGGGGCAGCACCGAGCACACCGCGTGCCGGAAGCGCGGCCCGTCGGCGGCGAAGTAGTAGGTGAACAGCAGCACGCCCAGGGACTGGAAGAGCACCCCGAGGGCGGTGGTGCCGATACCCCACACGTCACCGGCCAGCCCGAGGGAATAGGACTGCAGCGAGGAACTCGCCTCGGTGGCCCACCGGGTGAGGTCGTCCCCCGAAAGATCCTGATTGAACGTGGAATTCACCCAGTCGACCAGATTCCCGGCGTACTGCGGCGCGTTGTCCACCAGCGTGCTGACCTGATCGACCACGAGTTCGCCCATGGTCCAGACGAATCCGACCAGCACCACCAGCACCAGTACGAAAACCAGCCCGGTGGCGGGCGCGCGCCGCCAGCCCCGCGCCGCCAGCCAGTTCACCGCGGGCTCGATGGCGAACGCCAGGAACAGCGACACCACCACCACGGTGATCAGGCTCTGCAGCTTCTGCAGCGCCCAGAAGCTGACCACGACCCCGGCCACGACGGCCGCCGCCAGCAGATACGCCCGCGGCAGCCACGGCGGAATCATGGTCGTGACATCGCGCCGGTCCGATGTGTCGTCCGGCCGGTCATCCTGTTCCTCGGACACACCCGCAAAGGTAATCGCGCCGAGCGGATCGCGGTGGGAGCGGCGTGTTCTCGCGCGCCCCCGGGTGACCGCTACATCGTTGCCGCGTCGATGACGAAGCGGTACCGCACGTCGCTGGCCACGACCCGGTCGTACGCTTCGTCGATGCGATCGGCCGAGATCAGTTCGATCTCCGCGCCGATGCCGTGCTCGGCGCAGAAGTTCAGCATCTCCTGGGTCTGCGCGATGCCGCCGATCATGGATCCGGCCAGCGAGCGCCGGTAGCCGGCGATGGTGAAAGGCTTGACGGCCAAAGGGTTCTCGGGCAGGCCCAGGATCACCAGCGTGCCGTCCAGCGCCAGCAGCTTGAGGTAGTCGTCGATGGGCAGATCGGCCGACACGGTGTTGAGGATCAGGTCGAAGCGCCCGCGCAGCCCGCGGAAGGTCTCGCGTTCGCTGGTCGCGTAGTAGTGGTGCGCGCCGAACTTCTTGCCGTCCTCCTGCTTGCTCAGCGAATGCGAGAGCACGGTCACCTCCGCGCCCATGGCCGCGGCGATCTTCACACCCACGTGCCCGAGCCCGCCCATGCCGATGATCGCGACCCGCTTGCCCGGTCCGGCGTTCCAGTGCCGCAGCGGCGAGAACAGGGTGACGCCCGCGCACAGCAGCGGCGCGGCCACGTCGAGGCCGATGCCCTCGGGGATGCCGACGACGAAGTTCTCGGTCACCACGACCCGGGTGGAGTAGCCGCCCATGGTGTAGCCGTCGGCCTGCACCTCGGGTGCGACCTTGGTGTTGTAGGTCATGGTCGCGCCGGGGATGCAGTACTGCTCCTCACCGGCCAGACAGGGTTCGCACACCCCGCAGGAATCGACCATGCAACCCACGCCGACCCGGTCGCCGACCTGGTACTTGGTGACGGCCGAGCCGACACCGGCGACGAGTCCGGCGATTTCGTGCCCGGGCACGCACGGATATTTCGCGCCGCCCCATTCGTCGCGGGCGGTGTGGATGTCGGAGTGGCAGATGCCCGCGAACTTCACGTCGATCAGGACATCGCGGGGGCCGAGCTCGCGGCGTTCGATGGTCAGCTTCTCGAATCGGCCATCGGGGGCGGAGACGGCGTAGGCGGCAGCGGTGCTCATGAATACATGCCTACCTGCGCACGCGATCAATCACCAGGATTCGTCCGGAATGTCGCATCCGGCGCGGCGTGGACATAGAGCCGATCGCTATCGCCCATGCTGGGCGGATGGCGATTCTGCTGTCCCTGGTGTCGATGCTCTCGACCTTCATCGGCGGGCTCGCGGCCGACCGCATCGGCGAACGCAAACGCCTGGTCCTGGGTCTGGCAGCCGGGGTCATGCTCGGCGTCGTCGCCTTCGACCTGCTGCCCGAGGCGCTCGAACAGGACACCCGCGAGGCGCTCGGCATCCCGGTGCCGCTGCTGGCCGCGGTCGTCGGCTTCTTCACCGTGCACATCCTGGAACAGGCCGTGGCGCTGCACACCGGCCACGAGGACGAATTCGGCGCGCACCACCACGACTTCGCCTCGGTCGGGCTGGTCGCCGCCGGCGGGCTGGTGTTCCACAGCTTCCTGGACGGCTTCAGCATCGGCATCGGATTCCAGGCGGGCGCCGCGGTCGGCGCGGCCGTCGCGCTCGCGGTCATCTGCCACGACTTCGCCGACGGCTTCAACACCTTCACCCTCACCACGCTCTACGGCAACGACCGGCGGCGCGGCTTCCTCATGCTCGCCGCCGACGCGCTGGCCCCGGTACTCGGCGCGATAGTCGGGACCTTCGTGCGGGTGCCCGCCGAATTCGTGGGCATGTACCTGGGCTACTTCGCCGGCTTCCTGCTCTACCTGGCCACCGCCGACATCCTGCCCGAGGCGCACGCGGGCAAACCCTCCAAGGCGCCGCTGCTGTGCACGCTGGCCGGGGTCGGATTCATGTTCGGCGTGGCCGCGCTCGGCCACGGCTGAGCCCGGCCTCCCGTCATTGCAACGCGCTTCCCCGCCGGAACTGGTACACCAGAAGGTGCGGAAAACGCCTGCGGCCGCTGGCCGGGCGCCCACGGCAGTCGGGAGCGCGCATGTACGACGACATGTCTCGAACCGGTCCGGCGGGCCCCTATCCCGCGCGCGGGCCCGGTTCCGAAGGCAACGGCGGCCGCACCCTCGCCCTGCTGCTGGTGGCGATCCTCGGCTTCACCGCGTTCCTGGGCTACAACGGCGGGCTGACGCACTGGCCGCTGCGCGCCGACTCGGTCACCGCCACCCTGCTCGGCCCGCCGCTGCCGCCGCTGGACGCCGAACACGTATCGAACACCGTGGAACCCGCGCTGGTGAACATCACCGCGGCCGTCCGCCCGTACGGGCTCAGCGCCGCGGGCTCGGGCATCGTGCTGACCGCGCAGGGACAGGTGCTCACCAGTCACCACGTCATCAAGGGCGCGGACAGGGTGACCGTCGCCGATGTCGGCACCGGCGCGGTCTACCCCGCCGTGGTGCTCGGCTACGACTCGGGCGCCGACATCGCGCTCATCGAATTGTTCGGGGCCGCAGGGCTTCCGGTGGCCCGGCTGGGCAGTTCGAGCACCCTGCGGATCGGAGACGAACTCCTCGCGATCGGCAACGCGGGGGGCACCGGGTCACCGACCGCGGTCGGCGGGGCCGTCACCGGACTGGACAGCGCCATCGTGGCCCGCAATTCCGCGGACCTGTCCCGGAAGTCGCTGCACGGCTTGATCGAAGTGTCCGCCGCGGTCAGCGCCGGGCAGTCCGGCGGCGCGCTGGTGGACCGGTACGGCGCGGTGGTCGGGGTCGTCACCGCGGCCTCGGGAGAAATTCAGAAGGCCCTCGGACAGGGGCCCAACGGCTACGCGGTGCCGATCGACGCGGCCATGGCGATCGTGCGCCAAATACGTTCCGGCACACCGACGGACACCGTGCACATCGGGCCGACCGCCACCCTGGGGATCATCACCTCCGACGCGCGCCGGACACCGGGCGCGCAGATCGAGGTGGCCGTCTACGGCATGCCCGCCTACGCGGCCGGGCTCACCGAGGGGGAGGTCATCACGGCCATCGACGGGCAGCCGGTGGACACCACCGGAGCCCTCAAGGCCGCGCTCAATCTGCGCAAGCCCGAGGACACGGTGCGACTGGACATCTCCGCGCCCGGCGGCGGCACCCGGACGGTGATCGTGAAACTCGCCGTCGGGCCGCCGAATTGAGCTAACCGGAGATCACATCCCGCCAGTGGTCCTGGAACTGGATGTAGACGATCAGAATGACCACCGCGTAATAGATCGCGGCCACCGTCCAGCGCCACTCCACCACGACCTGCAGCAGCCCCCGGGACCTGCCCCAGAGCTGGCCGGTGACGATGACCAGCAGCATCGGCGTCACCGCCCACACCACCATGCACCACGGGCACAGCGCGCGGATCTGGAACACCGCCGAATAGATGAGCCAGAAGATGAAACCCATCCCCGCCAGCAGCCCGGTCCACAGCCCGCCCCAGATCCAGCGCGGGAAGCCGATGCCGGCCACCGACAGCACACCCAGGGTCACCACCACCGAGAAGCCGACCACGCCGATGATCGGATTCGGGAACCCGAACGCCGCGGCCTGCTCGGACTGCATGACGGCGGTGCACGCCACCACCTGATCGATATTGCAGGAGGGGACGTAGCTCGAATCGGTGAACAGCTTGAACTTCTCGACCAGCAGCGTCACCGACGCACCCCAGCCGATCAGTCCGCCCAGCAGCAGTGGCCAGGCGGACCGGGGCGGAGCCGAGATCATCACTTGGCCGCGGCCTCGATCTCCGACTTCAGCGACTGCGGATTCACCTTCTTGCCGTTCACGTACACGGTCGGGGTGGAATCCAGGCCGGTGTCGAAGACCGCCTTGGTCGCGTCCTTCACGTACGCGATGTACTTGCCGTCCCGGATGCCCTGCGCCACAGCGGGATCGGTGTAACCGGCCTCGGCCGCGATGGCGATGAGCTGATCGTCGGTCATGCCGTTCGCGCCCTCGGCGGGCTGCTTGGCGAACATGAGCTCGAGCCACTTCTGGAAGTTGGTCGTGTCCGCGGAGGCGACGACGTAGGCGGCGTTCGCCGCGCGGGTGGAGTACTGGTTGCCCTGCGAGGCGCGGTCCAGGAACGAGATGATGCTGTACTCGATCCGGGCGTCACCGCTGCTCAGCGCGTCGTCGAGCACGCTCGCGTTGGTCTGCTCGAAGCCCTTGCAGGCCGGGCACTGCAGATCGGCGACGATCTGGATCTTTGCCTTGGCGTCCGGCTTGCCGATCCGGATGGCGCCGCCCTCTGTGACATTCGGCGGCACCGCACCGGCGGCGGCGTCGTGGGTGACCACGGGATTGAAGTCCGAGCCGTCCTTGGAATCGCGCATGGCCAGGCCGATGCCGATGGCGGCGACGAGGCCGACCAGCACCGCGGCGACGCCCACCTGGATCATGATCTTGCGATTGCGCTCGGACCGCTGCGCATCGGCGAGCGGATTCTTGCGATCAGCCGGTTTCTTGCTCACCTGTGCCCTCACACGCCTTCCATAGTCACGACTCTGCGGGCCCATCTTCGCCCGCAAACCTGAGAGATTCCTGGACAAGCCGGACCGGCCCGGCGAAAGGGCCGTTCCGCGGGAGAAAAATCACTCGGGGCTCACGCCTTCGCGAGCAGCCGCTTCTGCTCCTCGATGTCGAACGTCGCGGGCGGCCACTCCAGCTTCAGGCCACCCAGCGCGTCGATGAGCAGTTCGGTGACCGCGAGCCGGGCGTACCACTTGTGATCGCAGGGCAGCACGTGCCAGGGGGCGTAATCGGTGTCGGTGCGATCCAGCATGGCCTGGTACGCCTCCTGATACGCGGGCCAGGAGCCGCGCTCGGTGACGTCGTTGACGCTGTACTTCCAGTACTTGTCCGGCCGTTCGAGCCGCTGCATGAGGCGCTTCTTCTGCTCGTCCAGCGAGACGAACATGGCGACCTTGACGATGACGGTGCCGTCGTCGACGAGCTTGCGCTCGAACTTGTTGATCTCGTCGTAGCGCTTGCCCCACACCTCCGGCGGCACCAGATCGTGCACGCGGACCACGAGCACATCCTCGTAGTGCGAACGATCGAAGACGCCGATGCGGCCGCCGCGCGGCAGCTGCTTGCGGATGCGCCACAGGAAGTGGTGCTTCTTTTCCTCCGGAGTGGGCACCCCGAACGCCGCCAGCTGCACGCCCTGCGGATCGACCGAACCGATCACGTGCCGCACGATGCCGCCCTTGCCGGCGGTGTCCATGCCCTGCAGCACCAGCAGAACACTGCGCGTCTCACCGTGCCTGCCGTTGGCGTACAGCCGTTCCTGGAGATCGGACAGCACCGCGGTGCGCTCGGCGAGCAACCGCTCACCGGCCTTCTTGTCGCCCTTGAAGCCCGGGGTCGCGGCCGTCTCGATCGCACTGACCCGCACACCGGCCGCGCGCAGCGCCTTGCTGACCGGTTTAGCCCAGGATGTTTCCTTCGCCATCCGTCATGCGTAACACGCGGCGCGGGTTCGTGTCGGCAACGCGCCGAATCAAACTCGGGCCAGCCGCCCCAGCTGCTCGGCCAGTTCTTCGTCCGAGACCGGGGTCAGCGTCAGATCGGTCGCGGTGGTGAGCAGATAGCGGCCGTCACCGGAGAAGTCGAGCCAGGTGCGGTGCTTGGTGGGCGGTGAGAACGGGTTGGCCGGCTCCACCGAGACGGTGATGAACCCGCGCCCGTCCACCGGTTCCCGCAGTTTGCGCCGGAAATCGTCGCCGCCCAAGCGGTCCGGGTCCGTCTCGTCCGGGCGCAGCACCGCGTTCTGCGGCTGGCTCATGGCGGCCAGGGTGCCCGCCGGCGCCGAGCCGATGATCTCCACCAATTCCGGGCCCAGCTGATCGGCCGGGCAGATCTGCACCGAGACCGCGTCGGGCAGCGCGACCAGAATGCCCGCGCGCTGCTGCGCGATCGCGGCGAAGGCGAGAATCCGGCGCGGGTCCGGGCCGCCGGTGCGCTCGCCGTAGAGGGTGACGGTGGTGTGGTCGGTGCGCGCGCAGAGCATGAGCGCCGCGGTCAGCTCCGGATCGGTGCGATGCAGGTACTGGTGCCGCAAACGCGGTGCGGCGGCGGGGTTCTCGGTGCGCGCGGGCATGGTGTCGAGGGGATAGGGGCGGCGCTCCAGATGGGTTTCGCGGGTCCAGACCAGCGCGAATTCGTCCGGGGTCAGCATCCATTTCACCGTGGCCTGCCCCCGGTGGCGGCGAGGCCGAGCGAGTCTGACCCGATGTCCTGTGCGGACATATCGGGCGTCCCCCTTTCTGCGGTCCGACCCTCCGTCCCGTTGGCGACCTTACCGGAGGGTCAGGGCGGGTGTGAGCCGTCGTGTAAGGGGGCTTACTGTGACGTACCGCACGGTAGGGCCCGGCCCCGCGGTGTGCGATCATCCGATACCGGTCGATCGATCAAATTCGCGCGAGCGCATCCGCGGGTGCGCACGCCGCAGGCGCACACCCGGAGGTACGGACCGATGCTCGGAGCCAGGAACATGGCGGCGACCGCGCTCGCCTGCGGCGCGGCACTACTCGCGCCGCTCGGCCTCCCCGGAACCGGCACGGCCGCACCGATTCCCGGCGTACCCGGCGGAGCGCCGGAATTCCTCGGCGCACCCGCGACACCGCGACCGGTCGACGGGGTGCCGGCGGTGCCGCACCATCCCGGGCTCGCGGCCAACGGCGACTCCGGCATCCACAACGACGGCTGGATGAGCGACACCTACGTCCGCTCCGGGCCGCTCGGCATCGACACCCGGGTCGACTCGCTGCTGCTGGGCAGCGAATGCGGATCACTCGCGTTCGACCGCGCCGGTCGCATCGTCGCCACCTGCCCAGGCCTGAATCCCGGTGTCTACCTGATCGATCCAGCCGGAATGCGGGTGCTGGGCCGATACCCGCTGCCCGGGCGCGAACCCGGGGCCATGCTGCGCCCGGGCGCCTTCACCAACTTCGGCGGCGGGGCCTACTTCTATCTCGACGACCGCGATCGCGCCATCGTCGGCGCGGCCACCGGGCACGTCATGGTGCTGGCCGAGAACGCCACCGCCGACGGCTTCGTCCTCGAACGGGACTACGACCTGACCGGCGTGCTGCGGCCCGGCGAGCAACTGAACTCGGTGCTCCCCGACGCCGCCGGCAGGCTGTGGTTCGTCGCCAAGAGCAACGGCGTGGTCGGCACCATCGACCCGGAAACCGGTGCGATACAGGTGATCCGGCTCGGCGACGGGACCGAGGGGCAGATCCAGAACTCCTTCGCCGTCGGCGCGGACGGCGACGTCTACATCGCCACCAATCGCGAACTGCTGCGCCTGGACGCGGGACCCGGCGGCGGACCCGAAATCACCTGGCGCGTCACCTACGCCAACAGCGGACAGCACAAGCCCGGCCAGACCGACGACGGCACCGGCACCACACCGACGATCCTGCCCGGCGGGTACTTGGCGATCACCGACAACGCCGACCCCATGAACGTGGTCGTGTACCGCACCGCGCGCGCTGCCGCGCAGCGCGAGGTGTGCTCGGTGCCGGTGTTCGAGACCGGCGCGGGCAACACCGAGAATTCGCTTATCGGCGCGGGCAATTCGCTGATCGTGGAGAACAACTACGGCTACTCCGGCCCCGAGGCCACGCTCGGGGGCCGCACCACCGTGCCCGGATTCGCCCGCGTCGACATCAACCCCGACGGGTCGGGTTGCACCAAGGTGTGGACCAACACCACCGTCGCCGCCCCCAGCGTGGTGCCCAAGCTCTCGCTGGCCAACGGCCTGATCTACACCTACACCAAGGGCTCCGAACCCACCGACCCCTGGTACTGGACCACCCTGGACTTCCACACCGGAAACCTGGTGTGGCAGCGCCTGTCCGGCGCGGGACCGCTCTACAACAACAACTACGCAGGCCTGGCGATCGGCCCGGACGGCGCGGCCTACCTGGGCACCCTCGGCGGCCTGATCTCCCTGCGCGACGGCAACTGAGCAGACGCCGGGGGAGCCGGCGACCGCTAGCCGAAACCCGGCGGCGCGCGATAGAGGTCGTAGCCCTCGGCGGTGGCGGGAACGCCGGTATCGGGGCGCGTGCGTCCGGGGGAACCGGAGAATTGGAGGCGGCCTCATACGGAGTGCCGGGTCCGCCGCGGAATCGATCGGTGGTGCGCGGGCAGGTCCATCGATTCGGCCGGAGCGAATTCTCGCCCCGGCCGAATCGAGTTGTGTGTCAGGCGGGCTGGACGTCGATCGTGATGTCGGCCTTGCGCAGGCGGTCGGTCAGGGTGTCGCCCATGGCCGAGGCGGGGGTGAGGATGCCCGCGATCTCGGGGAGCGTGTCGAAGGCCAGTGCCAGGCCGGACTGGCCGAGCATGACCGCGGTGGCCTGGTAGCCGGGATCGCCCTTGCCGGCGAAGGTGCACACGTACTTCGCGCCCGAGGTCGTGTTGGCGAAGGTGCGCATGGTGAACCAGCCGTTGCGGCGGGCCTGCTCGCTCGGGCCGGTGCCGGGCTTGGGCACCAGGCGGTCGATCACCTTGCGGCCCACCGCGACCCGGGACAGCAGCGCGCCCGCGGCCATGGTCGCCACGATTCCGCCCGCCATACCGGCCGCCACCAGCGGGGCGGTCGCGGACGAGCCCGCGCTCATGACCTCGCGGTAGCGGAAGTTCTTGCCGTACGGCCAGCCCAGCAGACCGTTGCTGCGGCGCACCACCTTGGTGTTGTGCGCGCCCATGATGAAGGTGGCGACCCAGCCGCTCAGGCTCGGATCGATATTGGCAGCCTTCTCCAGCGCCTGATCGCTCTGCCGGCCGACGTCGGGCTCCATGGCCTTGTCCGGGCTCAGCGAATAGGGGTGCGACATGATCGCGCCCTTCTTCGGATCCGTGGCGATCGCCTCCATCATCGCGCGGCCCGAATCCACAGTGCCGCCGCTCATTCCGCCCTTGAGCCAGGCCACCAGCGTGACGTCGGTGAGCTCGCCGGTGGTGTCCGCGACGCTGCGCTTGTACAGCTGGTAGACGCTCAGGTCCGACGGAATCGAGTCGTAGCCACAGGAATTCACGATCTTCGCGCCGGTCTCGGCGGCCCGCTCGCCGAAGCGGTCGATGCATTCGCGGATGAACAGCGGCTCACCGGTGAGATCGGCGTAGTGGGTGCCGTTCTCGGCGCACGCCTGCACCAGCGGCATGCCGTAGCGCAGGTACGGGCCGACCGTGGTCACCACGACCTTCGTCCGCGCGGCGAGGGCGTCCAGGCTGGCCTGATCGGTCGAATCCGCCTGCACCAGCGGCCAATTCGCCGCCAGCGGGCCGAGTTCGGCGCGCACCGCCTCGAGCTTGGCCGTCGAGCGCCCGGCCAGCGCGATGCGCGCACCAGCGGGCGCGGCCCCGATCAGGTACTCCGCGGTCAGCTTGCCGACGAAGCCGGTCGCGCCGAACAGGACCAGGTCGAATTCTCTGTCTGCCATGTGTCTGCCGTCCTGAAGGGTTTACGCCTTGGCGGCGCGTTTGCGGGTGGTCTTCTTCTTGGGTGCGGTGGTCGGGGCGGGCGCGGGGCGGTTTGCCAGCCACTGCCGGTGCGCCCTACCGAGTTCGGTGACCGGCTCCTCGCCGTAGATCCATTCGCAGGACACGCGATGCCAGTTGCCGGTCGCGCCCAGTTGGCCCAGCATGCCGAAGGTCAGGAAGTCCGCGCGCCGCGAGAACAGGTGCTCCGGCGGCAGATTCTGCTGCTTCATCCCGGAGAACTCGCTCGCGCGCGGATCCACCGCCAGCACGAACGCGCCCGACGCCAGCTCCGGGGTGATGGTGATGTCCTCGTCCACCAGACCCCATTCGCACGCGGCCAGCACGTACTCCAGGCATTCCTCCGCGGTGATCTCCTCCGGAGAGTCGATCACCCCGCGCTGAATCATCAACTCGCGCAGGTCTTCCGCGCGATCCTCGGCCGCGGCCCGGATGCAGGTGGCCTCGAACTCCACGTGCTCGGGATCCATCCGGTTGTAGAGCCCGAAATCCAGGAACGCCACCTTGCCGTCCGCGCCCAGCAGCAGGTTGCCCGGGTGCGGATCGCCGCAGAACTCGTTGAAGGTGAACAGCGAGCCCACGTAGAAGCGGTAGATGATCTCACCGATCCGGTCGCGCTCGGCGTCGGGCAGCGCCCGGATCTCCTCGAAGCCGCGGCCCGGGAAGTACTCGCTCACCAGCACCCGCTGCGTGGACAGCTCGGGCATGGTGTCCGGCACCACGATGAACGGATGCCCGGCGTACAGCGCGGCGATCTGCTGCTGTGTGTTCGCCTCGGCCACGTAGTCGAGTTCGCTCTCCAGATTCAGGCGCAGCTCGTCCAGCACGGCCGGGGTCACCCACGGCATCGCCGACTGCAGGATGCGCCGGAACATGGCCAGGTTCTTCAGATCCGCGCGCACCGCGGCGTCGATGCCGGGGTACTGCACCTTCACCGCGACCGTGCGGCCGTCGTGCAACTTCGCGCGGTACACCTGACCGATCGAGGCGGCCGCGATGGGCTCGGGCTCGAACTCGGCGAACACCTCTTCCAGGGTCCGGCCGAAATCCTCCTCGATGACCGCGCGCATCACCTCGAACGACACCGAGGGCGCGCTGTCGCGCAGCACCGCGAGCCTGCGCTGGAAACGTTCGCGATGCTCCGGCGGCACCAGATCCAGATCGAGCACGGACAGCATCTGCCCGAGCTTCATGGCCACGCCCTTCATGGTGCCCAGCACCATGACCATCTGCTCGGTGGCCCGGATCATGGACTCCTCGGCCATCCGCTCGCGCACGGCCTCCGAGCGCCCGCGCATCGACCTGCGGGTCCGCTGGTTGCGTATGGCATTACCGGCGACGGCCATACCCAGCTTCGTTCCCCGCGCGAGCCTGGATGTGGGCAGCTCTTTCGCCATCAGTGACCCTCCATTGGACCCCGGCGCCCCCATTGGTGCCATCGCTCAGCCTACTGTTGCGCCGCACCGTCGCGCCCGGTGTGAAAATCCGGCCCACAGCTCCCGGCCGTGACCGGGCGCGCGCGTGCCGGCGGTTCGGTGCCGAACCGTAGCGTGCGTAACCGGAGTCATCCGGCCCGCATGCCCTCAGTTCTCGGCGACCTCGATCTCACTCTTGTTCTCCGGATCTGGCAAGACGTGCTTGCGGGAGTTGAACCACTCGCGATCGCCGCCCGAGCGGACCATGCCCTCGACGGCGCTCCACGCCATCATGGTCAGGTAGTCCAGCATCTCCTCGCTCGACATGGTGCGATTGGTGATCCACCAGTCGGTGGCCAGCTGCACGCCGCCGACCAGGACGTAGGCCCACAGCATCGCGCCTTCGGTCTGCACGCCGCGGTCGAAGGCCTTGTCGATGATCACCGCGGAGACGACCTGCGCGAACAGCTTCTCGAAGTCTGCCAGGGTCGAGGTGTCGGTGGAGGACCCGTTGCCCATGATGAAGCGGTAGACGTCGGTGTCCTCGTCGACCGTGTGCACGTAGGCGGCCAGGGTGTTGCGCACGAGCTGGTACTCGTCGAGATCGTCGCTGATCGCGCCGTAGATGCGCGGCATGAGCGTGGTCTCGATGAACCGTTCCATGGTCGCGCGGGTCAGGTCCTGCTTGTCGGAGAAGTACCGGTACAGAACGGTCTTGGAGACGCCGATCTCCGCCGCGATCTCGTCCATGCCCGCGTCGCCGCCGCGTTTGCGGATGGCCGCGAGGGTGCCGTCGACGAGTTCTTCCCGGCGGTCGATCTTGTGTTGCTGCCAGCGCTTCTTCCGGCCGTCCTCGCGCCCCGGCCGAGGTGAGGCGGCGTCGGCTCGGGTACCGGCGTCGACTGCTCTTTGGGTGGACAGCGTGACTCCCTGGTTCGCGGTTTTGTGCTGGATCTACTCAGCTTAAGCCTCCCATGCGGCAGATCGCCGACGTTCGGGACCGGCCCGGTGGCCCGGCCGCACTTCCGGCAAGCAGCAGAATGGACTCATGGAGCAACCTGCCGGCAGCACCGGGGTACTCGAATCGAGCAGCCGCGCGAGCAAGACCGCCCCGCCGGGCGGCGCTTTCGCCGACCTCTTGGACGAGGAGGGCAAGCAGAAGGAACTGTGGCGGATGAAGGCCATCGCCACCGGATTCCTCGGGGCCGCGACCCTCGTCTTCATCCTCTGCGCCTGGTTCCAGTCCCGCGGTCAGGGCGGCGAGTGGATCGGTTACGTGAAGGCCGCGTCCGAGGCGGGCATGGTCGGCGCGCTCGCGGACTGGTTCGCGGTGACCGCGCTGTTCCGTCATCCGCTGGGCCTGCCGATTCCGCACACGGCCATCATTCGCAAGAAGAAAGACCAATTGGGCGCGGGGCTCGGCGATTTCGTGCGCACCAACTTCCTGTCGCCGGACGTGGTCGCCGCGAAGGTGAACTCGGCGCAGGTCTCCTTCCGCCTGGGCCGCTGGATGGCCGATCCCGAGCACGCGGCCCGGGTGGCAGAGGAGAGCGCCACCATTCTGCGCGCGGTCGTGGGCGTACTGCGCGACGAGGACGTCGAGCAGATCATCGATCAGACCATCGTCAAGCGCATCGCCGAACCGCAGTGGGGTCCGCCCATCGGCAAGGTGCTCAACGAGCTCATCGCCGACAATCGCCAGGGCCCGCTGCTGGACCTGCTGGCCGAGCGCGCACACCAGTGGGCGCTGGACTCCCAGGACACCATCGACAAGATCATCAACCGGGATGCGCCCGGCTGGGCGCCCAAGTTCGTCAATTCCATGCTCGCCGAGAAGATCTATCGCGAGCTGGTGGAGTTCACCTGGAAGGTGCGGACGCAGCCCGATCACGAGGTGCGCCTGGCGGCCAACCGCTTCCTGGAGGAATTCGCGCACGATCTGCAATTCGACGACGCGATGATCGCCAAGGCGGAGAAGATCAAGACCGAGCTCATGGGCCGGCAGGAGATCACCGGTATGGCGCACGCCACGTGGCGCGCCGCCAAGCGGATGATTCTGGAGTCCGTGGACGATCCGAACTCGACCCTGCGGCGCAAGGTCTCGGAGAACGTGCAGCAGCTCGGCGAGCGGCTCTCGGCCGATCCGGAGATGCGCGCCAAGGTCGACAACTGGCTCGAACGCGGTGTGCGCTATCTCATTTCCAACTATGGCGACGAGGTTGCCACGCTGGTGAGCGACACCGTGGCACGCTGGGACGCGGAGGAGGCCAGCCGCAAGATCGAATTGGCGGCGGGCAAGGATCTGCAATTCATCCGCATCAACGGCACGGTCGTCGGCTCGCTCGCCGGACTCGTAATCTATTCCGTTTCACAGTTGCTGTTCAATGGCTGACCGGCTTCGCGCCGCTCGTTTGCCGAGACACTGCTAGCAGAGCGCTTGCAAGAGCTAGCACCTGGTTTTAGAATTGGCCGTACAACCACCAGAAGGTGCGTGATGACGAACGATCCCGAGGTTTCCGAACCGATCGAGGGCGACAAGGCGGAGACGTCCGCCGCCGACGATCGGACGGGTCGCGTAGCCAACGCGGCTCACGACATCGGGGGCTTCATCCGAGCACAGCGTGAGGCCGCTCAGGTCTCGCTGCGTCAGCTCGCACTGCTGGCGGGGGTGAGCAACCCGTATCTCAGCCAGATCGAGCGCGGACTGCGCAACCCGTCCGCCGAGGTGCTCGCGCAGATCGCGAAGGGTCTGCGGGTGTCCTCGGAGGTCTTGTACATGCGGGCCGGGTACCTCGAGCAGAGGCCGCACGGTCCCGTCCGCGACGCCCTGCTCGCCGACACGGAAATCTCCGAACGGCAGAAGCAGGTGCTGTTGGACATCTACGAATCGTTCCGCCGGGAAAACGCGGCGAGCGAGGACAGAGGGGACGCGACGAACCAATTGGGGGGCGCTCCCGGGGGAAACGAGGGCCGAAACGCCCTCAGGGACAACGAGGTTCCGAACCGCACAACCGAAGTTCCGTCACGCCAGGAGAACGAGACACATGACTGAGACCAGCACGCGCACCGCGACCGTGACCAAGCCCATCTACGCCACCGTCGGCGCCGGCGACGCGATCTACGCGTCCGTGCTCGACACCATCGAGAAGCTGCGCGGCAAGGCCGCGGCCACCGACGTGTCCGGCCGGGTGGAGGAGGCGCGCGAGCGCTTCGCCAACCTGCCCGCCGACGCCAAGGGCCAGGTCGAGGTGCTGCGCCAGCGCATCACCGCGCTCCCGTCCGAGCTGCCCGAGGATCTGGCCGAGCTGCGCGAGAAGGCCACCGCCGAGGAGCTGCGCAAGCTCGTCGACCAGTACTACCACCAGCTGCTGGACCTCTACGCCGACTTCGCCGCCCGCGGCGAGGAGACCGTCGAGAAGCTGCGCACCAACCCGTCCTTCGAAGAGCGCTTCGCGCAGGTCGAGACCCTCTACAGCGACCTGGTCTCGCAGGCGCAGGGCGTGGTCGGCAAGGTGTCCGACCAGGTCTCGCCGCTGCTGGGCGCCAAGGCCGCGCCGGTGGCCGAGGAGGCCGTCGATGCCGAGGTCGTGCAGGTCGAGACCGTGACCGAGCCCGCCCCGGTCGTCGAGACCCCGGCTCCGGTCGCCAAGAAGGCTCCCGCGAAGAAGGCGCCGGCCAAGAAGGCCACGCCCGCCGCCAAGAAGTAAGCGCCCTTCGCGCTCGATCGAGCTGTGGCCCTCGCACATTCACTGTGCGGGGGTCGCAGTCGTTTCCGGGGGCGGTCGCCCGCTCCGGTTTCGTCCGGTGACCTGCGCGGGGGCCGCCCGGGCGAGTGTCGGCGGCGAGAACGGGTGGCCGGTGATGCCGCACTCGTATGATGGGCGGGGTGATGGGCAATATTCCCGGGTTGATTCTGCAGGTCCTGTGGTTCCTCGCGTTCGGCATGACGGTGTTCGCGCTGGTACATGCGATTCGCCAGCGCCCGGACGCTTTCACCGCGGTGGACAAACTGACGAAACCGGTCTGGCTCGCGATTCTGGCGGCCTCGCTGGGCGGGCTGCTGCTCGGCGGGACCGTGGTCGGTCTGCTGGGCATCGCGGCGATCGTGGCCACCGGCGTGTATCTGGCCGACGTGCGGCCCAAGGTCGACGAGATCCAGCGGGGTCCGCGCTGGTGATCCGCGGGTCGCGGCCGTGTTCGGCGTCGGCGGAGGGCTGAGTCCCAGGTAGTCGGCCGATCGCGAAGTTTTTGGGTGCTTGCACTAGCTAGCACGCTCCGGCGGAGTTACTGTAATTAGCAGTAACACAAAGGAGTGTCCTATGCGGGCAATGCTGCCCTCCCGGGCTGACCTGGGCGCAAGAATCAGCGAGCTGCTGCGTAAGCACCGCGCCGACCTGCGCACTCGCACCTACGGCAACGCGGATCTGAATCCGCCCGCCGGACCCTACGAAGTTGTACCGGTGACCACGACCGACGGCGCGCACCTGCGGGTGCACGCGTACGGACCGGCCGACGCCGAGACCATCGTGCTGGTGCACGGCTGGACCTGCGCGCTGGAGTACTGGAATCCGCAGATCAACGCCTTCGCGGGCGACTACCGCGTCATCGCCTACGACGTGCGCGGGCACGGTGAGAGCGACGAGGGCACCGCCCCGCTCACCACCGATCAGCTGGCCGACGACCTGGACGCGGTGCTGGAGGCCACCCTGCGGCCGGGCCGGCGCGCGGTGCTGGTGGGACACAGCCTGGGCGGCATGACGATTCAGGGCTGGGCCGGGCGGTACCCCGAGCGCGTGCAGCAGCGGGCCGTCGCGGTGCTGCTGAGCAACACCGCCGCGAGCGATCTCATCAACCACACCACGGTGGTCCCGTTCTGCAATCGCGGCGGCCTGCTGAAGCTACCGTTCGCCGTCGGCCTGCTCGGACTCAGCCTGCCGGTGCTCTTCCCGCCGATCGCGCCGGTGAGCTGGCTGTTCCGCCGGCAGATCATGAGCCTGGACTCGGTGGGCGACATCGCGGAGTTCGGGCAGAACATCGTGCGGTCCTGTCCGGCGAAGGTGCGCGGCCGGTTCGGCGAGCTGCTCTCGCACCTGGACGTGGGTCGCGGCGCGGTGAATCTCACGGTGCCGACCAGCATCATCGCCGGCTCCGCCGACGACATGACCCCGGTCGTGCACGCGGATCTCATCGCCGAGATGCTCACCGAGGCGGGCACTCTCGACGGCTACCGCATTCTGCCCACCGGGCATCTGGGGAACCTGGAGGCGTACCGCGAGTTCAACGGCGAACTCGCGCGGGTTGCCAAGTCCGCGTTCGGGATTCCGGCCCAGGTGGTCGGAGCCTGAGTGTGGCCGGGGTTTTCGGGGGTGGGGATATCCACCCCTGGGGACTCTTACCGGCGGCATGAAACCGCCCGAGGATGTGTTGTAGATAACAGGCCCGCTTCGCGATCGTCGCTGCCGAGGTGAATGGCATTGCGGCGGAACGGGTATTCGGCAAACACGGGTCGCGAAGGGCGAATTCGAAAAAATTCGCCGCTTGCTCTAGCAAGCACCGGAGCTAGCGCGGTACTGTGGCCGGGAACACAAAGGAGTGCTCATGCTGGTGAAACTGCCTGAGACGGGCGCGGATTTCCTGACCGCCCCCTTCCGGACCGCCCTGCGGAACCGGACCTATGCGACCGAGTCCTTCAATACGCCGCGACCCGCCGAAGTCATTCCGGTAACCACCCGGGACGGTGCGAATCTGCGCGTACACGCCTACGGACCCGCCGACGGCGAGACCATCGTGCTGGCGCACGGCTGGTCCTGCGCCCTCGAATACTGGAACCCGCAGATCAACGCGTTCGCCGGGGAATACCGCGTGATCGCCTTCGATCAGCGCGGCCACGGGGAAAGCCAGAGCGGCAGTGTCGCTTTCGGCCCCGATCAGCTCGCCGACGACTTCTCCGAGATCCTCGAGGCCGTGCTGCGGCCCGGGCAGCGCGCGACCCTGGTCGGGCACAGCATGGGCGGCATGACCATTCAGGCCTGGGCCCAGCGCTATCCCGAGCAGGTCGCCCAGCGCGCCTCCGCGGTGCTGCTGGCCACCACCGCCGCGCGGCAGATCCGCACCCGCGCCACCGTGCTCCCGGTCTTCAACACCCTTGTCCCCGCGCCGGACTGGCTGACGCTGGTGCTCTTCGGCACGCCGCTGCCGCTGCCGGGCGGGCGGGCCATGAACGTGGTCGCCAAGAGCAGGCTGCTGACCGCCGCCGCCACCGACGACGAGGCGAGTTTCGGTCTGTCCGTGGTGCGTTCGTGCCGGCCGTCGGTGCGCGCCGCGGTCGCGCGCGGCCTGCTCAACCTCGATCTGCACGGCGCGGCCGCGAATCTGACGGTGCCGACCACGGTCATCGCCGGTTCGCACGACCGCCTGCTGCCCGAGGTGCACTCGCGCGAGATCGCCGACACCCTGGCCGACGCGGGCTATCTCGACCGCTACGTCATCCTGCCCACCGGGCACCTGGTGAACATCGAGGCCGAGACGGCGTTCAACAACGAACTCCACCGCCTGATCCGGATGGGCCGCCGGGGAATGAGCGCGACCGTGGGCCAGGCAGGCTGATCGACCGCCTCCCCGCGAATTTTCGCCTGACTCAGGCGGTTTGCCGGTTGCGTCGGCCGCCTGCGGGATCGTGGGGGCGAGTTGGCCCGTACCCGGTGAGTTACCCCGATCGGTGCGAGATCAGTTGTCGCCTCGGGCGACGAGAATGCCCCTGTCACACAATGGCGTGTGGCAGGGGCGCTTTCGGTTCCGCCTCTCCGCGAATTATTGCCTGACTCAGGCGGTTTGCCGGTTGCGTCGGCCGCCTGCGGGATCGTGCGGGGAGAGTTCGCCCGTACCCGAGGAGTTACCCCGGCCGGAACGAGATCAGGTGCCGACCCGGGTTACGAGATGCCTCGGCCGAGGCCCCGCCGCACCATGGCTCGAACAGCGGGGCGACCCGTGCTAGTTGAAGACGACCGTGCGGCGGCCGTGGACCAGGACCCGGCCCTCGAGGTGCCAGCGGAGGCCGCGGGCCAGGACCACGCGTTCTATGTCGCGGCCCTGGCGGACCATGTCGTGGACGGTGTCGGCGTGGTCGATGCGGCTCACGTCCTGTTCCAGGATCGGGCCTGCGTCCAGTTCGGCGGTCACGTAGTGGCAGGTCGCGCCGATCAGCTTCACGCCGCGGGCGAACGCCTGGTGGTAGGGGCGAGCGCCGACGAAGGACGGCAGGAAGCTGTGGTGGATGTTCAGGGCCTTGCCCGACCAGTGGGCGCACAGTTCCGGTGGCAGCACCTGCATGAAGCGGGCCAGGACCACGGCGTGCGGGTCGTGCGCGTCGACCAGGTCCCGGACCTGTTCGAAGGCGGGGCCGCGCTCGGCCGGGTCCTTGGGGAACGGCACGTAGTGGAATTTCACGCCGTGCGCCTCGGTCATGCCCGCGAGGTCGGGATGGTTGCCGATCACGGCCTCGATGGTGGCGGGCAGCTCACCGGAGCCCGCGCGGCCGAGCAGATCGTGCAGGCAGTGCCCGTCCTTGCTGACCAGCAGTACCGCGCGGCGGCGCTCACCGGTGTCGTGCATCTGCCATTCGGTCTCCGGGCCCAGTTCGGCGGCGATGGCGGAGAACCGGTCGCGCAGCTCGTCCAGTCCGAACGGAACGGTCGCCGCCTTGATCGCCTGGCGCGTGAAGAACCAGCCGGTCTCGAGGTCGGAGTGGTATCCGGCCTCGACGATCGACCCGCCGAAGTCGGCGATGAACGAGGTGATGCGGGCGATGATGCCGGGACGGTCGGGGCAGCCCAGGGTCAGCACGAAGCGACGGTCGTCCGGATTGCCAGGGGTGGAACTCATGCTGGTCACCCTATGCGGCCGCCGTGGGCAGGCGGCGTCCGGCCGGGGCGGCGGGTGTCGCCGGGGCGCCGGGCGCGCCGGGGTTCAGAGCTCGTAGAAGGGGTCCGGGTAGCGGAAGTCGCCGATGATCTCGGTGTCGTAGGCGGCGAGCGGGCGGACCTGGAAGTGCGTGGCCCAGTCGGGTTGATCGGGGGCGATGCCGAGCCGGGCGCCGGGGACGAAGCCGAACCTCGGGTACCAGTCCAGACTGCCGAGCAGGCCCACCAGCGTCTCGTCCAGGGCTTCGGCGGCCCCCAGGGCGGCGTGCATGAGGGCCGAGCCGGCCCCGTGCGCCTGCGCCTCGGCCAGGACGCCGATCGGGCCCAGCGCCAGCACGGGGAACGGGCCGATGCCGGCCCGGGTGAGGCAGATGTGCCCCACGACGCCCTGGTGGATCTCGGCGACCATGGACAGGGTCGGAATCCAGGCCGAATGGTCGCGCAGGTGGCGCACCAGCCCCACTTCGGGTGGGTCGGTGCGGGTGGTGGCGAGGCCGCTGCCGGGGGCGTTCGCGTACTGACTTGCGAAGGCGCTGCGGTGTACCGCGTCGATCGCGGCGGCGTCGCCGGGACGTTCACGACGAATCAGCACCTTACGAGTGTGCGTGACGGCATCGCCGGGGCGCAACGATCGGTCCGAAGTAAATGCGATTCGCTGCCGATATGCCAAAATCGACGCTCATGGCTGAGCTTTCCCGCCGTGACGTGGCGGCGATGATCGATCACACCCTGCTCGCGCCGGAGGCGACCGTCCCGGATGTGGAAGCGCTCGTCGAGGAGGCCCGTGAGCTGGGCGTCTTCGCGATCTGTATCTCTCCGGCCATGCTGCCGACCCGGGCGCCCGGCCTGGTGGTGGCCACGGTCGCGGGTTTTCCGTCCGGCAAACATCATTCGCTGATCAAGGGCGCGGAGGCGCGGCTCGCGGTGGATCAGGGCGCGGCGGAGGTGGACATGGTCATCGACGTGGGCGCGGCGGTGGCCGGTGACTACAACGCGGTGCTGGGGGACATCATCACCGTGCGCGAGGCGGTGGGGGAGCGCGCGCTGTTGAAGGTGATCATCGAGTCGGCGGCGCTGAGCGACGCGGCCATCGTCGAGGTGTGCCGGGTGGCCGAGCAGGCGGGCGCGGATTTCGTGAAGACCTCGACCGGATTCCATCCGGCGGGCGGGGCCAGTGTCCACGCGGTGCGGCTGATGGCCGAAACGGTGGGCGGGCGGCTGGGCGTCAAGGCCAGCGGCGGGATTCGAACGTCGGAGGCGGCGGCGGAACTGATCGCGGCCGGGGCGACCCGGCTGGGCCTGTCGCGTTCTCGTGAAGTGCTGGCGGGCTTTCCGGCCTGATCCCGTGAGCCACGGTGCCGGAGTGGTGAATCCGGTCGGCAGTCGCGTGCCCGCGCCGGAATTCCGGCGCGGGCACGGGCTTTTCGCTCCCGAGTTCAGCAGCGCAATTCGGTGACCTGCTGCTGCTGCCCTTCGACGGGCTCCAGCTTGGTGGGACCGCCGCGCAGGGAGACGTGCAGGCCGTCCGAGGTGATCTCGATCTTGGTGGGCTGCAGGCCCATCGGGTAGCTCTGCAGGCTCTCGGTCATGAGTTCCACGATGCCCGAGACCAGATCGGTGGGCAGGCCGATGCCGAGCAGGGCCGCCGACACGGTCTCGACCTCGATCTTGTCGCCGACCACCTTGGGCTTGATCTGCAATTCGGCCAGCCCGGCGAGCACCGCGAAGTTCAGGGTGCCGGCCTTGGGATCGGAGGTGACGCCGGATACCAGGCCGCCCATGGTTTTCGCGATGCCGTCGTTGCTCCAGCTGACCTCGGCCTCGGAGCTGCCGACGCTGCCGCCCTGACGGCCGTCGTCCTGCATCTCGAGGTCGTTGAAGACCGCGTGCACCTTCATCCCGACCGCCGGGCCGAACTTGGTGTCGTCGCTGTCCACCGTGACCGAGCCGACCTTCTTGTCGAGCATCGTGACGAGCATGGGTTTGGCGCCGAACGACACGTCGATCTTGGAGCCCATCTGCTGCTCGAATTGCGAAGCGATGCAGTTCTCCACGGTGCGCCGGGCATAGGCCTCGCCGAAGGCCAGGCCGCCGACCAGGACCATCGCGACGACGACGCCGATGATCAACGCGGTCCGGCGTTTCCGCCCCTTCCGGGGCGAACCGCCCTGTCCGCCGGTGGTATTCGCGGGCGGCGGGGGCGTGCCGGGCGGTACCTGCGCGCCAGCGGCGACCGGGGCCGCCCCGGGTGCGGCGGCATAGGCCGCGTCGCCCGGATGCAATGCCCGGGTGGGGTGTTCGCCGGTGTCGCCGGGGACGGGCAGCACTTCGGTGGCCTCGGGCGCGTTCGGGGACTGCTGTCCGAGGGCGACGGTCGCCTGTTCATAGCGCTCGGTCTCCGGCGCGCGCGAGCCCTCGGCCGCGCCGAACTGCTCGGTTTCCTGCCACCATTCCGCGGGCTGGGCGGTGCCCTGGCCGGGGATGACCTCTGTTTTGCCGTCGTCCGCGCCGGGTGCGGCGGGTTTCGCCACGACGGTGGCGTCGTCCGCGCCGGCTAGTTCGCCGGGATCGCCCGGTTTGTCGGATTTCTTTGTGCCCGAATGGATTACTTCGGTCGGCTGGGCCTGCTGATCGGGTGCGTCGGCGCCGGTGGCGCCCGCGTCGTGCTCCGCGGCAGGCCGGTCGGCGTCGTCCGAGTGAGGGTTCGAACTCATGCGGCCGATTGTTCACGAGCTTTCTGTGTGTGCTCTGTGCTTCCGGTGAGGTGTCGGCTCACTCGCGGCGGATTGTGACATAACGCACAGGGGTGCGCGTAGCCTGAACGCATGGCTGGGAGTGCGGCAGCGGAGCCCGATCCGGAAAAAGGGTGGCTGGCGTTGCAGGAGTTGGCCGGTCGGCACGCCGGGTATTTCACGACCCGGCAGGTGCTGCAGACCGGGTGCGAGGCCCGCATACGCGACGGTCTCCGGGACGGCTCGGTGGTCCGGGCCGGGGTGGGGTTGCTGCGGCTGGCCGCATGGCCGGACGGGCCGCTGGACGAGTACGCCATGTGGTCGGCCTGGTTCGACGGCGCGGCCGCGGTCTCCCATCACAGCGCCGCCGAACTGCACGGATTGGGCCGGTTGCGACCGCGCTTCGTGCACATGTCGGCGCGGGTCGGGCGGTTCCCGCTCTCGCCCCGGCTGGTGGTGCTGCGGCGGGCGTTCGCCCGCAACGACGTGGAATCGGCGGGCACCTTCCTGGTGACGACGCCGCTGCGCACGGTCCTGGATCTGGCCGAGGCCGGGATCGGGCAGTCCGCCCTGGACGAGGTGGTCGCCGACGCGGTGGCCATCCACCGCTGCGACACCGCCGAAATACGCACCGCCAGCGCGGGTCTGCCGCCGCCGACGGCCGCCCGGTTGCATCGGGCGCTCACCAGGGCTTGATACCGCGGTGAATGTCCGATTTTCGAGTTTTGCCCGGCCGGATTTCGTGGCAGGGTGATCGATCATGGGGATCCTCCGCGCCGGTGTCTGGGATCTGGCCTTTCCGCCCGGGCCGCCCGAGCGGATGGCGGAGATGTTCTCGGCGGCGGTCGTCGCCGACGCGGTACGCCGCCATGACGCGGATCTGGCGCAGTCGGTGGAGACCATGCGGGATTGGCGGCACGGCTATCACCCCGTCTTCCGCGCGCTGACCGCGCTGGCGGTGAGCGCGCCCGGGGCGGCGCACGGGGTCGCGCGCGACGGGCTGCATTCGATGCGCACCATGCTGCGCTTCGCGTCCGGGGCCACCGTCACGTCGCTGGACGCGGCCGATGTGGACGCGGCGGCCACGGGCGCCGAACTGGGTGTCGCGAGCGTCGAGGGCGCCGCCGAACCCGTGCGGCGGCTCGAAATTCCCTGGCAGGGCCGGGTACTGGCGGACGAGGAACTGCTGCGGCAGCTGACGGACTGGCAGGACCGGGGCATCGTCGAACCCGGTTTCGCGGCCGCCGTGCGGGTGGTCGCCGAACATCCGGAGTGGTTGTCGCTGCCGGGTTTTCGCATGACCCTCACCGGGGCCGCGGCCGTGCTGAGCCCGCTGCGGCCGCTGCTGTCCTGGGGTGCGCAGGTGCTGGCGGTGGAACTGCCGGGGCGCGGGCGCTGGGATCGCCTGCGGGCGCGGGCGCGGGCCGGTGCGGGCGTCATGCGGTATCCGGTCACCGATCGGGGGCCGGGGGTGGACATCGGCAGCGGTTTTCCCGCGTTGGCGCGGTGGATCAGCGCGCAGTCCGATGCCCGTCCGGTTCTGGGCTCGTATGCGAGCCGGGCCGGGGCGGCCGGGCTGCGGATCGCCGCGGCCTCGGACGTGCTGGCCGAGACCGTGCTGCGCCGCCATCCGGATGCCGTTCTCGCGCTGCACGGTTCGTCGGCCGACTGCTACGCCGTGCCGGAATCGGTCGTGCTGGGGGCCCGGGAGCACCTGGCCGACAGGGGGATTCGCGGCTCGGCCCAGGATCTGCTGCACCGGTTGGCCCCGCGCTCGCTGTATCACCTCAACTACACCCGCCCCACCTTCGACGCGGACGGCGCGCCGTGGGGACTGTTCGACAATCTGCCGTATCTCGCGGGCCCCGATTACGCGCTGGCCCAGCGGCTTCCGCGCTGGCGCGCCACCCTGGCCCGGGAGTCCGGGCACGGCGTCTCCTACACGGTCACCCCGCCGACCTGGACCGCGACCGCACACGAACCGCCGTGGCGCAGCGCCGCCCACCGGGCTGCCGGGCACTTCGGGATCGAGATCTTCGACCCCGCCACCGCCCGGGTTCTGCTGGCCGCCAAGCTGGTCGCCGACCTGTTCGCCCCGGAGCCGGCCGGCTCGAATCCCGAGTCGCTCTTCACGATCGGCGCGCTGCACGGCGGTCTGTGGCGGCAGCCCTTCACCCCGCGCTCGCTGGTCGCGCCCGCCGCGCTGACCGGCTCGATCCAGACCCTGCGCGATCGGATCCGCCCGGTCTGAGCGGCGCTCGGGCACTGCCGGGCCGGATCGTGTTGCCGGCCCGCGGCCGTCGCGTCGCCGTGGGCGCCGGCGGTCGCGTCGTTGTCGGCTGGGCTGCCGTGATCCGGGCTGTCGATCACCGGTTGGGTCGATCCGCTCGGGCTCGAGGTGTGGCCGGGCCGGGGTGTGGCCGGGCCCGGGGGGATTGGCGTGGCCGGGGGATGGCCGCGCTGGGGGATCGCCGAGCCCGTCATCGTCCCGAGCAATCGGGGTGTGTCGCCCCCGGCCCGGGGCTGGGTGCCGCGCACGAGGGCCGTCGTCGTCGAAGGCCACCGGCCGGGGTGTGTCGCGTCCGGTCAGGGGAGCGGGGCGACGGCCGACCAGGGGATGGTGAGTTGGTTGTCGCGCAGGCGACGGCGTTGCGGGCGCAGCGGGAAGCCTTGCTCGAGTAGGAGATTCGCCGCGTGCCGCCAGCGGGCGCGCGGGCCGTAGGGGGCCAGCGGCGCGGCGACGGCCCAGGCGCGGTCGGCGGCGGTGAGCAGGGTGTGGATGGGTTCGCCGGGGATGTTGCGGTGGATGAGCGCCTTGGGAAGCCGTTCGGCGATGTCGGAGGGCTGATCGACGGTGAACGGATCCCAGGCCAGGGTCAGCGAGCGGGGGCCGGCGCGGTCCAGCAGGATCCAGGCGCAGCGGCGGCCCAGCTCGTCGCAGGTGCCGTCCAGCAGCAGGCCGTCCGGGGCCAGGCCGGACAGAATCGTGGACCAGGCGGCGGGGACGGCGGATTCGGGGTACTGGCGCAGGACGTTGAAGGCGCGCACCAGGTTCGGGCGCAGGCCCGCCAATTCGAAACCGCCCCGGGCGAATACGACGCCGTCGCGGCCGGGGACCACGCGCTCGGGATCGATCTCCAGCCCGACCACGCGCAGGTCCGGGCGCACGGCCCGGAGCCGGGCCGCCATTTCCAGGGTGGTGACCGGGCTGGCGCCGTAGCCGAGGTCGACCACGAGCGGATCCGCCGCCTCCAGCAATCTCCTGGTGATCAGGACATCGTGTGCCATCCAGCGATCACCGCGGCGCAGCCGGTTGATGCCGGTGGTGCCGCGGGTGATCGTTCCGATCGGTTTCAGCCGACGGGGTGCTGCTGATCCAGCCAGCGCTGTGTCACCTCTGCCTCGGCTCGGAACAGGTCCACCAGATTCACCAGCATGAGCTGTTCCAGTTTGCGTCCGAAGAATGGAATCTGCACCGTCGCACGGGACGAGGTGCGCAGCGTGCAGCCGGTGTCGGTGGGGAACAGGCGCATGTCGCCGCCGAGCGTGCCGGGGGCGCCGGGCAGTTGGGTCGTGTATTCGCCGGTCGTCTCGGGTCCGAAGGCGCCCCAGCGTTCCCGGCGGGTGATGACCATGTCCTCGCGCCAGAACGAGCGCGCCAGGTCCGGCAGCGATTCGCGCGGCAGCACGTGCCGCATCTCGACCTCGATGCCGTGGTCGCCGGCGTCCAGACTCACCAGGTCGTTGGGTGAGTGCTTCCGCATCTCCTCGATGCGCGCGTCCCACAGTTCGCGGTTCGCGAGGGCCGCGTACACCTCTTTCGTGGTGTGCAGCGAATAGCGTGCGGAGTAGTCCAGTCGGCGAGGCACGATCGGTCAGGTTACTGCGGGATGTGCCCCGTCAGTGTGAACTCAGCCAATTGGCGGTGAACTCGGCTTCGCGCTCCAGCAGTTCGGTCAGGTGCTGCTGCACCGCGGCCTCGATCTTCTTGCCGAAGAGCGGGATCTTGACCTCGATGCTGGCGTCCACCACGAAGACCGAACCGGTGCCGTCGTCGGTGACCGACAGGGTGCCCTGCACGGTGGCGGGCGCGCCCTCGACGCGGGCCTCCACGGTGCCGCCGCTGCCGTCCCAGGTCTCGGTGCGCGGGATGATCAGGTCGCCGGGGCGGACCGCGGTGATCTGGGTGGGGAGTTCCTCGGCGGGGATGGCCTGCACCATGTCCACGCGCACGTGATCGCCGTTGATCGAGATGGAGTCGATGCGGGCGTTCGGGCCGCCGACGTTCTCGATGCGGTCCTTCCAGTACTGCTCGCTGGAGAAGGCAGCGCGCACGGCGGCGGTGGAATGCGGGGAGTGCGCAGTGAAGGCCAGAGGTGTCGCCATGGTCGGACAGGCTACCGTCTGTGCCTGTGCGTACTTCTGGGGTGGTGTCCTTCGACGACCTGCGGGACCGGCTCGGCGGGACCGGCGCGCTGCTGCGCGACGCGGTTCCGCTGGCGGAGCTGACGACCCTGCGGGTGGGCGGGCCCGCGGTGCTGGCCGAATGCACGAGCACCGAGTCGCTGGTGGCCACGGTGCGGGCGCTGGACGCCGCCGGGATTCCGGTGCTGCTCGTGGCGGGCGGGTCGAATCTGCTCATCGCCGATTCCGGTTTCGCCGGGGTGGCGGTGCGGATCGCGACCACCGGGGTGCGGATCGGCGCGGACTCCGTGGTCGCGGAGGCGGGCGCGAACTGGGACGCGGTGGTGGCGGCGACGGTCGAGGCCGGTTTCGGCGGGCTCGAATGCCTGTCCGGCATACCGGGTTCGGCCGGTGCGACGCCGGTGCAGAACGTCGGCGCGTACGGGGTCGAGGTGGCCGCGCTGCTGCGCCGGGTGCGGCTGCTGGATCGGGCGAGCGGGGAGATCCGCTGGGCCGAGCCCGCCGAACTGGGTTTCGGGTATCGCACCTCGGTGCTCAAGCACAGCGACGCGGCGATGGTGCTGGAGGTCGAATTCGCCCTGCGCGCCGATGGTTCCAGTGCGCCGCTGGGGTATCGCGAGCTGGCCGCCGCGCTGGGGGCGGACGAGGGCGAGTCGCGGCCGGCCGCGCTGGTGCGCGCGGAGGTGCTGCGGTTGCGGGCGGGCAAGGGCATGGTGCTGGATTCCGGCGATCACGACACCTGGAGTGCGGGCTCGTTCTTCACCAATCCGGTCATTCCGGACAGTCGGGTCGACGAGGTGCGTGCGGCGATCGCCACCCATGTCGGCGCGGATGTGGCGGTCCCCACCTGGGCCGTTGCCGGCGGCGTGAAGTTCTCCGCCGGATGGCTGATCGAACGCGCCGGATTCGCCAAGGGCTTCCCGGGCGCGGACGCGCCCGCGCGGCTGTCCACCAAACACACGCTGGCGCTGACCAATCGGGGCGCGGCGACCGCGGCCGACATCGCCGCGCTGGCGCGCGAAGTTCGCGAGGGAGTTGCTGAGCGTTTCCGGGTGCACCTGGAGCCGGAGCCCGTGACCGTGGGTCTGACCCTGTAGGCGTGGTCGGCGCCACCCCGGTCGTGGCCGGGGCATTCGATTTGCGGGGGTAACGTCGAACCGGTGAACAGTCGAGGACGAGTGCCCGTACGGCGGGCTATTACGGTGCTGGCGGCGCTGCTCGCGATCATCGCCATGGTGGCCGGATGTTCATCGGACAAGGGCGGTGGCGGCAAGGACGAGCCCGCCGCACCCGCGGCCAAGGTGTCGATCGAGCCCGACGACGGTGCGACGGATGTCAGTCCGACCGCGCCGATCTCGGTGTCGGTGACCGGCGGCCGCATCGACCAGGTGGCGCTGAGCAACCCGAACGGCAAGCAGGTCAACGGTGAATTGAGTTCGGACGGAACCAAATACACCATCGCCGAACCGCTCGGCTACGGCATCACCTACACCTGGTCCGGCACGGCGGTCGGCACCGACGGCAAGCCGGTGCCGATCGAATCGAAGTTCACCACCCTCGAACCCAAGAACGAGGTGCCGGCGACCATCAATATCGGCGACGGCCAGGAGGTCGGCATCGCGGCGCCGATCATCCTGCAGTTCACCGGGCACGTCACCGACAAGGCCACGGTGCAGAAGGCGCTGACGGTCACCACGAGTCCGAAGACCGAGGGGTCGTGGGCGTGGCTGCCCGATTCCGACGTGGGCTCGCGGGTGCACTGGCGGCCGCGCGAGTACTGGCAGCCCGGCACCACCGTGAAGGTGGCGGCCAAGCTCTACGGGCTGGACTTCGGCGGCGGCAATTACGGCGTCACCGACCTGACCTCGGACTTCACCATCGGCCGCGCGCAGATCGTGCGTGCCAACGCCCCGAGTCACCGCATGGAGGTGGTGCGCGACGGGCAGGTCGTGTTCGATTTCGCGGTCAGCTACGGCGAGGGCAACGAGGACCGCAACGTCACCCGCTCCGGCGTGCACGTGGTCACCGAGAAGTACGAGGACTTCATGATGTCCAACCCGCCGTACTACACGAACGTGCGCGAACGCTGGGCCGTGCGAATTTCCAACAACGGCGAGTTCATCCACGCGAACCCCGAATCACTGTCCGCGCAAGGCAATACGAACGTCACCAACGGCTGTATCAACCTGAGCCCCGGCGACGCCCAGTCCTACTTCCCGACCGCCCTCTACGGCGACCCGGTGGAGGTGACCGGCACCCGGATCGACCTCTCCGCCGCCGACGGCGACATCTACGACTGGGCCCTGGACTGGACCACCTGGCAGGGCATGTCCGCCCTCCCCGCCGGCTCCGATTCCGCCGCGGCCTCCACGGCCCCCGCCGCGGGCGGCCGCTGACCCGAACCCCGGCTCCACGCCGAGTGCGCTTACCGGACGGTGGCGCGGGCACCCGTGCGGTCGACCTTCTCGGACCAGCCCGCGAGGGGTTCGGTGCGGACGCTCTTCAAATTCGGTACTGCCACGGTGAGTTTGGTGGTGGACGCGGTG